>NZ_JBFAKG010000049.1:24447-75973 GCF_040655595.1 Saccharopolyspora sp. NPDC050389 | reverse complement strand
CGCGAGAAGACCTCTGAGAACCCGCGGCGGTGCCGGTTGCGTAGGTGGGCTAAGCGGCTGCGCCGCTTCAAAGACAAAACGCCCGCGTTACCACACCCGCATGTCACCACATCCAAAACAGCCACTAGAGCACCCGGGTTAGGGGTCCGGCGCATTCGTGGCGCGGCAGATTGCGCTCGGTGATCAATGCCACCTCGATGGAGGGAAGATCCAGCCACGTCCGTGTTCTAAACTCAGGCTCGCCTGACAAAGGTTAGGCTTGCCTGAGTTAGACAGAAGGGCGCGATGAACCGGACGGGGATCGGCGGCAAGGTCGCCATCGTGACAGGCGCGGGCCAGGGCATCGGGGCGGCGGTGACCACCGCGCTCGCCGAGCTCGGCGCCACGGTCGCGGCCGTGGACCGAAACGGAGAGCAGGCCGAAGCCGTGGCCGCCGAGCTGACCGGCCGGGGCCACGAGGTCCACGCCTACCGCGCTGACGTCGCGGACGCCGCCGCCGTCAACGATGTCGTGGAGCGCGTCGAGCGCACGCACGGCCCCGTCGACGTCCTCGCCAATGTCGCGGGCGTCCTGCAGGTCGGCACCGTGCAGGAGCTCACCGACGAGGACTGGCACCGCACCTTCGCGGTCAACACCACCGGCGTGTTCAACCTGTCCCGCGCGGTGTCCAAGCACATGATCGACCGGCGGCGCGGCGCCATCGTCACGGTCAGCTCGAACGCCGCCGGCGTGCCTCGGCACGGGATGTCCGCTTACGCCGCTTCCAAGGCCGCGGCGACGCTGTTCACCAAGTCGCTCGGGCTGGAACTCGCCGAGTTCGGGATCCGGTGCAACGTCGTCGCGCCCGGGTCGACCGACACCGAGATGCAGCGCGGGATGTGGGCCGACGAGCGCGGCGCCGAACGCGTCATCGCCGGCTCCCCGGAGGCGTTCAAGGCGGGTATCCCGCTGCGCAAGCTCGCCACCCCCGAAGACATCGCCGACGCAGTCGTCTTCCTGGCCTCCGACCAGGCCGGGCACATCACGATGCACGACCTGTACGTCGACGGCGGCGCGACCCTGCGCGCCTGACCACGCCCGCCGCAAACCCCGGAAGGTTGCCATGACCACGATGGACAGCGAAACCGACAGCATCGGCCTCGTCGCGGACGACGAGGCGACCCGGTTGCTGGCGGCTTACGAGGCGGGTTCGTCGTTCCTCTTCTCCGCGCCGCACGGCGTGCTTTTAGCCCGCGGCGTGTCCGCGATCGTTCCCAAGACGCAGTGCGCGCGCGAGGAACTGCCCCGACGGGTGTCGGATTTCCTCAACAGCGCAACGGAATTCGGTCGCCGCAACCCGATGGTGGTGGGCGCCGTGCCGTTCGGCGAGAGCCTGCCCGCGCACCTGGTGCTGCCCGACGAGGTGGTTCGCGCCGCCCCGTTGAACGTCGTGGTGCCGCAGCCGCCGCGCAGCGGCGCGCCGGACTGCTCCGTCCGCCCGGTGCCCGCGCCCGCCGAGTACGAGCGCGGCGTCAGCCGGGTGCTGAAGCGGCTGGCCGACGACGAGCTGAGCAAGGTGGTCCTCGCGCGTTCCCTGGAGCTGACCGCCGGTGAGTCGATCGACGTCCGCAGCGTGCTGCGCAACCTCGCGCTGGCCGACCCCGCGAGCTACACCTTCGCGGTGGACCTGCCGCGGCACGGCGAGGACGGCACCCGGGACAGCTTCGGCACGCCGCCGCCGCTGCGGCGCACCTTCCTCGGAGCCAGCCCGGAACTGCTGGTTTCCCGCCGCGGCATGCGGGTGCGGTCGAACCCGATGGCCGGTTCGCGGCCGCGCAGCACCGATCCGGTCGAGGACCGGCGCCGCGCCGCCGAACTGTCTACTTCGGACAAGGATCATCGCGAGCACGCCGCCGTCGTCGACGCGGTCGTGCAGGCGCTGCGCCCGTTCTGCCGCGACCTGCAGGTGCCCGCGCCGTCGGTGATCAGCACCGCCGCCATGTGGCACCTGGCCACCGAGATCACCGGCGAGCTCCGCGACCCGGCGACCTCTTCGCTGGAACTGGCCGACGCGCTGCACCCCACGCCCGCGGTGTGCGGCACCCCGCTGCAGCGCGCCCGCGAGGTCATCGCCGAAACCGAGCCGTTCGAGCGCGGCTACTACGCGGGCATGGTCGGCTGGTGCGACGCCGCCGGCGACGGCGAGTGGGTGGTCGCCATCCGCTGCGCCGACATCGAGGACGACTCGATGCGGTTGTACGCGGGCGCGGGCATCGTCGCGGGTTCCGACCCGGCCGACGAACTCGCCGAGACCTCCGCGAAGTTCCGCACCGCACTGTCCGCGATGGGCCTGGACCAGGTCGTCTGAGGGGAGAACATGACCGCATCGCTACCCGGCTGCCCCACCTGGCCGGAGGAGTTCGCGCAGCGCTACCGGGCCGCCGGCCACTGGCGCGGCTACACCTTCGGGCAGCTGCTGCGCGACCGCGCCGCCGAACACCCCGACCGCACCGCCGTCGTCGACGGCGACCGCCGCGTCTCCTACCGGGACCTCGACGTCCGCGCCGACCGCCTCGCGGCCGGGCTCCGCGAGCTCGGCATCGGCGCTGGCGACCGGGTCGTGGTGCAGTTGCCGAACATCGCCGAGTTCTTCGACGTGTGCTTCGCGCTGTTCCGGCTCGGCGCGATCCCGGTGTTCGCGCTGCCCTCGCACCGGCTGACCGAGGTCTCCTACTTCTGCGAGTTCAGCGAGGCCGCCGCCTACATCACGGTCGACGTCGAGGCCGGGTTCGACCACCGGAAGCTCGCTGCGGAGGTCGTCGCCAAACTCCCGGACCTGTGCGTGCTGATCGCGGGCGAGCCCGGCGAGTTCCGTGCGCTGTCCGATGTGGACGCCGAACCGGCGGAGCTCGCCGGCCCGCGGCCCGGCGACATAGCCTTCCTGCAGCTCTCCGGCGGCAGCACCGGCGTGCCGAAGCTGATCCCGCGCACCCACGACGACTACATCTACTCCTTCCGCGCCAGCAACGAGATCTGCGGCGTCACCGCCGACACGGTCTACCTCGGGGCGCTGCCGATCGCGCACAACTTCCCGATGAGCTCGCCCGGCACGTTCGGCGTGCTGCACGCCGGCGGCACCGTGGTGCTGGCCCGCCGGCCCAGCCCGGACGAGGTGTTCCCGCTGATCGAGCGGGAACGCGTCACGCTCATCGCGGCCGTGCCGCCGCTGGCACTGGTGTGGCTGGACGCCGCCGCGAACACCGAGCACGACCTGTCCAGCCTGGAAGTGCTGCAGGTGGGCGGGGCCAAGTGCAGCGAGGAGGTCGCGCGGCGGGTGCGGCCGGTGCTCGGCGCCACCCTGCAGCAGGTGTTCGGCATGGCCGAGGGCCTGGTCAACTACACCCGCCTCGACGACCCGGAAGACGTCATCCTCGGCACGCAGGGCCGCCCGATCTCGCCGGACGACGAGGTGCTCGTCGTCGACGATGAGGACAACCCGGTGGCACCAGGAGAAACCGGGCACCTGCTCACCCGCGGGCCCTACACCATCCGCGGCTACTACCGGGCCGAGGAGCACAACGCGCGGGCGTTCACCGCGGACGGCTTCTACCGCACCGGCGACGTCGTGCGGCTCACGCCGGCGGGCAACGTCGTCGTCGAAGGCCGCGCGAAGGACCAGATCAACCGCGGCGGCGAGAAGATCGCCGCGGAAGAGGTGGAGAACCACCTCCTGGCGCACCCGGCGGTGCACGACGCCGCAGTGGTGTCGATGCCCGACGACTACCTCGGCGAGCGCAGCTGCGCGTTCGTCGTGCCGCGCGGCACCCCGCCGAAGGCGCGGGAGCTGATCAAGTTCGTGCGCGAGCGCGGCCTGGCCGCGTACAAGGTGCCGGACCGGGTCGAGTTCGTCCAGGAGTTCCCGCAGACCGGGGTCGGCAAGGTCAGCAAGCGCGACCTGCGGGAGGCGATCTCCCGCGAGCTGGTCCCGGAACTGCGGCGCCGGACGTGACCTGCGCGTGCCCGCAAACCACGACAGACAGGGAGGACCGGTGGCACTTCCGGCCATCGCACCGTACCGCGTGCCGCAGCAGGACGAGCTGCCCGAGAACCGGGTGGCCTGGCGGCCCGAGCCGGATCGCGCGGTGCTGCTGATCCACGACATGGAGCGGCACTTCGTCAACGCCTATCCGCGCAACAGCGAACCGCTCAACGTGGTGGTGCCGAACATCCGCATGCTGCGCGAGCGCGCCCGCGCGGCGGGCGTGCCGGTGGTGTACTGCGCGCAGCCCGGCGGCCAGACGCCGGAACAGCGCGGGCTGCAGCTGGAGTGGTGGGGCGCAGGAGTCGCCGATCCGGCGCAGGAAGCGATCATCGACGAGCTGGCGCCCGGCGCCGGCGACGTGCAGCTGACCAAGTGGCGCTACAGCGCGTTCCAGCGCACCGAGCTCCGCGAGCTGCTGCGCGACTGGAACCGCGACCAGCTGATCATCACCGGCATCTACGCTCACATCGGCTGCCTGATGACGGCGGCGGAGGCGTTCCAGCAGGACGTCCAGGCGTTCCTGGCCGCCGACGCGGTCGCGGACTTCTCGCTGGCGGAGCACCGGATGGCGCTGGATTACGCCGCCAAGCGTTGCGCGGTGGTGGACACTTCGCGGGAGCTGGCGCGGTCGCTGGTGCTGCGCGAGTCCGAAGTGGCCTGACGAATTTTCGGGGAGAACGTGGGAATGTCGCAGAAGTTGACGCTGGAAGACGTGCGGGCGCAGGTCGCCGAGCTGCTGTACGAGGACCCGGCGGAGCTGACCGACGAGGAGAACCTCATCGACTGGGGCCTGGACTCGGTGCGGATCATGACGCTGGTGGAGAAGTGGCGGCGCCTCGGTGTCCAGATCACCTTCGCCGACCTCGCCGAACGCCCGACCCTGGCGGAGTGGTGGGCGGTCCTGGAACCCAAGCTCCCGGCAGGGGAGTGACGAACGAGGGACGCCTTCCGGTGGTAGGCGTCCCTCATTCGTTCGAACGATCAGAGGCTGTTCTGGAACAGTTGCAGTCGGGTGTGGAAGAGCGGGCTTTGTCCTTTGAAGCGGCGCAGCCGCTTAGCCCACCTACGCAACTCGCACCGCTGCGGGTTCTCAGACAGCGCCCACCCCGCCGGGGTTCTTGGCGAGGACAGCCCCGATGCCGCGTATTGGTCATACGTAAGTCGGGGCTCCCACAGTCCAGACGGCGTCTGAGGTTCCGCCACCCGCACCGCTACGCAAAACGAGTTTGGAAACAGCCTTTCAGTCCTGCCAGGGGACTTGGGGTGAGCGGTAGTAGTCGATGCCGGATGCCGTCATGCGCGGGCCGTGGGTGGCCAGCCGCTGGCGGAAGGACTCCCAGTCCTGGGCGGACTTGGGGGACCAGCCGAGCTCGGCGATGGCCGGCAGCCGCGGGAAGGCCATGAACTCGATGTGGTCGGAGTTCTCCAGGGTTTCCGACCACAGCGGAGCCTCCACGCCGAGGATCGACTCCTCCGGCACGCCCTTCAGGTAGCTGCCCGGATCCCAGCCGTAGGCGTCGGCGACCTCGATGTAGCCGGCCCAGTGCAGGCCCAGCTCGGTGTTCTCGTCGTACTTGTGGTCCAAGTAGGACTTGTTCGCCGGGGAGGCCAGGATCTTGTTGCCCCGGGCGACCGCATCGTTGAGCAGTGGATCGGCGTCGGTGGTGCCCCAGTACTGCAGCACCGCGTCGCCCTCGGGCGCGCCCTTGCCGTACTCGTGCCAGCCCAGCGCGGTCTTGCCGTACTTGGCGGGCAGCGGGATCACCCGCTCGAAGAACTGCTTGTAGTCCTCGTCGGTGGTCGAATGCGCCTCGTCGCCGCCGATGTGCAGGTACGGCCCTGGAGTGATCGCCGCGACCTCGCGGATGACGTCCTCGACGAACCGGTACGTGATGTCCTTGTCGACGCAGAACGAGCTGAAGCCCACCTCGATGCCGGTGTACAGCGGCGGCGCGACGCCGTCGCAGTTGAGCTCGGCGTAGGAGGACAGCGCGGCGTTGGTGTGCCCGGGCATGTCGATCTCGGGCACGACGGTGATGTGCCGGGACGCCGCGTACTCGACGATCTCCGCGTAGTCCTCCTGCGTGTAGTAGCCGCCCGGGCCGCCGCCGACCTCGGTGCTGCCGCCGTGCTCGGTCAGCCGCGGCCAGCTGTTGATCTGGATCCGCCAGCCCTGGTCGTCGGTCAGGTGCAGGTGCAGCCAGTTGATCTTGTAGCGGGCGATCTGGTCGATGTAGAGCTTGACCTGGTCCACGGTGAAGAAGTGCCGCGCGACGTCGAGCATCGTGGCCCGGTGCTCGAACCTCGGCTTGTCGACGATCTCGCCGCCGGGCACGGCCCACGGCCCGGGCTGCTCGGTCGGGCTCTCGATCGCGGCGGGCAGCAGCTGGCGGAGCGTCTGCACGCCGTTGAACAGGCCTTCGGGGCTGCTCGCGTGGAGGCCGATGTTGTCGTCGGCCACCTGTAGGCGGTACCCGGCCGGGCCGAGCTCGGGGGATCCGTCCAGCGCCAGCGAAATCCCGCCGGAGCCCTGGTTGACCGGAACCGGGAAACCGGTGGCCGGGCGCAGGATTCCGGCCAGGTACTCGCCGACCTCGGCGGTGTCGCCGGCGGCCTCGATCGAGGTCTGCTCGGTGAGTTCGAAGGTGGCGCCGGGGTCCGGCTGCACCGACTCGGGTACGGGGATGATGTTTTCCATCGCGGGATTCTCCACGGCTGGTGCGCCGCCGGCGGGAGCTACGAGCCCACCGGCGAGCAGCGCACCCGCCACGACGGCGAGCGCTGCTTTGCGCACCGTCGGTAGGGGCGGTCTGGTCATGTGTCTCGCTCCATGATCGGGGAACGGCCCCATAAAGGTATAGACCAAATTTGGAACCGGCAGCCTCCAACTGGGCGTATCGGGCATGCCGAACGGTCACCCGCCTCAACGAGCCCGGGTGAGCACCGCTCCGATCGACGCCGCGGTGACGCAACCGAGCGCGATGACCTGGGTCGGAGTCAGCAGCTCGGCCAGCAGCAGCAGGCCCGCCGCGGCGCCGGCCGCGGGCTCCAGGCTTTGCAGCACGCCGACGACCCTGGGCGGAATCCGGCGCAGCGCGGCCAGTTCCAGCGAATAGGGCACGACCGCCGACAGCACGGCGACGCCCAGCCCGGCCAGCAGAACAGCAGGGGAGAGCAACGCCGTCCCGGACTCGACGATGCCGAACGGCAGCGCGATGACGGCGGCGCACGCGACGGCCAGCGCCAGCGGCGAGCCGTCGCTGCTGAGCCCGCCGACGCGGTGGCTCAGCAGGAGGTAGCTGCCCATGCCGGCTGCCGACACGAGGGCGAGACCGACGCCGATGGCCGGTAGCGGCGCGCCGATCGGGCCGCAGAACAGGAAAACGCCCAGCGCCGCCAGCGCGGCCCACAGCACGTCGCGCGGCCGTCGGGAGCCCAGGAGCGCCACGGAGAGCGGGCCGAGCAGCTGAAGCGTGCTGGCGGCTCCCACCGGGAGGTGCGGCAGCGCGAGGTAGATGACGTTCATCGTCGCGATCGCCGCGCCGAACGCGACGATCAGTCCCCGCGAGCGCCAATCCGGCGGGATCCGCGGGCGCCACAGGACCAGCAGCACCGCGGCCGCCAGCGACAGTCGCAACGCCGCGACCCCGAGCGGCCCCGCAGCGGAGAACAGCTGCTTCCCGAAGGCCTGCCCGAACTGGACGCTGACCACAGCCCCCAGCACGAGCAGGAACGGCGGCACGCCGGTAGCGGAACGCTGCGGCGGGGTCGAAGTCTTCACGACTGAAGCCTGGGACGCACCGCCCGTTCAGGTCCATCTCGCATTTCTGCCGCGCACTGTGAAGAATCACCTACATGATCGACCTGCGCCGACTCCAGGTCCTCCGGGTGCTCCGCGAAGAAGGCACGGTGACCGCGACCGCGCGGGCGCTCTACCTGACGCCCTCGGCCGTCTCCCAGCAACTCCGGCTGCTCTCCCGGGAGATCGGTGCCGATCTGCTGCAGCCAGAAGGCCGTCGGGTCCGGCTCACGCCCGCCGCGCACATCGTGCTGGAGCACGCCGATGCGATCGCGGCCGAATGGGAGCGGACCCGCGCCGACCTGGCCGCGCACTCCGGCGGCGCGGTCGGACAGGTCCGGGTGGGAGGCTTCGCGACCAGCTTCGGCTCGCTGCTGGCGCCCGCCGCCGCCCGGATCCGCGACTCCCACCCGCGGCTGGAGGTGCGGCTGCGGGAGACGGACATCGACGACAGCCTGCGACTCCTGCTGGCCGAGCAGGCCGACATCGCGATCCTGCCCGTCCCCGGTACCCCGCCGCTGGACGATCCGCGATTCGACCAGCGGGTCCTGCTCGACGACCCGCAGGACCTGGTCGTGCCCGCGGCCCACGCGTTCGCCGAGCGCGACTCCGTGCGGTTGGCCGAGACCGCGCACGAGACCTGGATCGCGCCGCACCACGACCAGTTCCAGCTGATCGAGGTCGCGTGCGCGGCGGCCGGCTTCGCCCCGCGCGTGGCGCACGAGGCGGCCGAGTGGAACTCGGTGCTGACCCTGGTCTCGCACGGGCTCGGCATCTGCCTGCTGCCCAGGCTCGCCACCATCTCGCCGGACCACCACGTGGTGCGAATTCCGTTGCGGGACAAGCCCGCCCCGTCGCGCAGCGTCCTCACCTGCGTGCGCCGGGGCAGCCGTGCGCAACCCGCGATCGCCGCCGTCCTCCAAGCGCTGGAGGAGGTCGCGCGGAGCCGGCAGGGCGGGTGAGGCGCCGCGCCTACTCCTCGCCGCGCAGCGAGGAGCGCAGCTTGTCCAGCACCGCCGGGTCCTCGATGGTGGAAGGCACCCTGGTGTCGCCGGTGTCGGCGATCTCGCGCATCGACTTCCGCAGGATCTTCCCGGAACGGGTCTTGGGCAGCCCGTCCACCACCGAGACGTCCCGGAACGCCGCCACCGGCCCGATCTGCGCCCGCACCGCCGCGACCAGCTCGTCCCGCAGCGTCTCCTCGGTGATGTCCACACCGGACTTCAGCACCACGAACCCGCGCGGCACCTGGCCCTTGAGCGAGTCGCGCACGCCGATCACCGCGCACTCGGCGACCGCCGGGTGCGCCGCGAGCACCGCCTCCATCGACCCGGTCGACAACCGGTGCCCTGCGACGTTGATCACGTCGTCGGTGCGGCCCATCACGAACACGTAGCCGTCGGCGTCGACGTAGCCGTTGTCACCGGTGAGGTAGTAGCCGGGATAGCGCGACAGGTACGACTCGCGGAACCGCTCGTCGTCGCCCCAAAGCGTCGGCAGCGTGCCCGGCGGCAGCGGCAGCTTCAGGCAGATCGCGCCGTCGGTCTCCGGCGGCAGCGGGTTCCCGGCCTGGTCCAGGACCGTCACGTCGTAGCCGGGCACCGGCACGGTCGGCGAACCCGGCTTGACCGGCATCGGCTCCAGCCCGCGCAGGTTCGCGCAGATCGGCCAGCCCGTCTCGGTCTGCCACCAGTGGTCGATCACCGGCACGCCGAGCTGCTTCGACGCCCAGTGGTAGGTCTCCGGGTCCAGCCGCTCGCCGGCCAGGAACAGCGCCTGCAGGCTCGTGATGTCGTGGTCGGCCAGCAGCTCGGCGTTCGGGTCCACCCGCTTGATCGCCCGGAACGCGGTCGGCGCGGTGAACAACGCCTTGACCCGGTGCTCGGCGATGACCCGCCAGAACGCGCCCGCGTCCGGCGTGCCCACCGGCTTGCCCTCGTAGACCACAGTGGTCGCCCCGGTCAGCAGTGGCGCGTAGACGATGTAGGAGTGGCCGACCACCCAGCCGACGTCCGAGGCGGTCCAGAAGACGTCGCCCGGCCCGATGTCGTAGATGTTGGCCATCGACCAGCGCAGCGCGACCGCGTGTCCGCCGTTGTCGCGCACCACGCCCTTCGGGCGCCCGGTGGTGCCCGAGGTGTAGAGGACGTACAGCGGATCGGTGGCCTTCACCGGCACGCAGCCCGCCGGTTCGGCCTGCGCCAGCGCGTCGTGCCAGTCGACGTCGCGCGGCCCGAGCTCGGCGCGGGCCTGCTCGCGCTGGAACACGATCACCCGCTTCGGCTGGTGCTCGGCCGCCCGCAGCGCTTCGTCGACGATCGGCTTGTACTCGACGATCCGGTTCGGCTCCAGGCCGCACGACGCGGCGACGATCACCGTCGGCCGGGCGTCGTCGATGCGCGCCGCCAGCTCCTTCGGCGCGAAGCCGCCGAAGACCACCGAATGCACCGCGCCGATGCGCGCGCAGGCCAGCATCGCGACGACGGCCTCGGAGATCATCGGCATGTAGATCACGACGCGATCGCCCGGCTCGGCGCCCTGCGCCCGCAGCGCCCCGGCGAACAGCGCGACCCGGTCCAGCAGCTCCTGGTACGTCCAGCGGCGCACCTCGCCGGTCATCGCCGAATCCCAGATCAGCGCTGGCTGCTCGCCGCGCCCGTCGCGCACGTGCCGGTCCAGCGCGTTGAAGCAGGTGTTGAGCTCCCCGTCGGGGAACCACCGGAAGAACGGGTCCGCGGTGGCGTCCAAGGCCCGAGTAGGTGCCTGCTCCCACTCGATCGCGGCCGCCGCGTCGAGCCAGAAGCCCTCCGGATCGGCCGAACTCCGCCGGTAGGCCTCGGCATAGGCACCCATGACCACGTTCCTCCCGCATCCTCCGCGACGTCGCCTGTCGTCCTACCGCACAACTCGGCGTAGCGCCAGGGCCACCGGTAGCGATGCGCGAAACGCTTTTGTCACAACCGAAACACGGCCGATCGGACGAACGGCGGCCCGGACTTCGGCCGCGCTGAGCACCGCTCGGATACCCGGATGCAATTCGGCGACACAACGTGTCCGTTTGGCGCTGAGCGGGTGGATCGGCGCGACACAGCGTGCTCGGCCGAACACAATCAAGCCGAAGTCGATGATCGGGCTAACACCACGGCACATCTCGCCGACAACCGAATCGGAGGTGCTACAACGATGAGCACGGAACCGGCCCTGCCTTCACAGGTATCCGCCGCCCAGACCGCCGCTGCCACCCGGGTCGAACCCGTCCGCAGCCCTTCGGCCACCGAACTGCCCACCGCGCCGTGCAGCGTGGTGTGGAGCGGCGGCCATTCCTACGTCCTTGAAGGCTCCACCGGGGCCCGTTGGGCGGGCGTCGACGACCGCGGCCGGGCCCGGTTCCTCACCGATGCGGACCTCCTCCGTCGCGGCTGGAGCCGTACGCAGGCGTAGCCGCACCCGGTGGCCGACGGCTCCCGCCACGCGGAGCAGCCCGATCGACCGGCTTCGCGGGAGCCTGGCCGCCAAGTGTGTTGTGCGAGGAATGTGAGACCCTGATCTGGTCGGGATGCACGAGGTGCGTCCGAAGCGGGGCAGGACGCACAACCATTCAGGGGAGGCTCGTGGTGCAGGATGCTGAGCGCACCACGGAGAACACCACGAGCGGGGATCGCGGGATGAATCCCGGTCCGGCGGGCCAGGAGCCCGCGGCGGGGAGACCCGATCCCGGCATCGCCCGGATACGGGAGGCCGCCGCCGGCGTGTGGGCCGATCCATGGTGGACACTGCCGAACCTGCTCAGCGTGATCCGGCTGGCCGGCGTGGCTGTCTTCCTCTGGCTGCTGCTGGGCCCGAAGGCCGATCTGCTCGCCCTGCTGGTGCTGGTGATCAGCGGCATCACCGACTGGCTCGACGGCAAGCTCGCCCGCTGGCTCAACCAGTACAGCCGCATCGGCGAGCTCCTCGATCCCGCCGCCGACCGCCTCTACATAGTCGCGACCCTGGTGGCGTTCGTGCTGCGCGACGTGGTGCCCTGGTGGGTCGCCGCCGCGCTGGTCATCCGCGACGTGGTGCTGACGCTCTGCCTGCCGGTGCTGCGTTGGCACGGCTACGAACCGCCCGACGTGCACTACCTCGGCAAGGCCGCGACGTTCTGCCTGATGTACGCGTTCCCGCTGTTGCTGCTGGTGCAGGAGGACTTCCCGTTCTCCGACGTGGTGCGCCCGATCGCCTACGCCTTCACCTGCTGGGGCGGTGCGCTCTACCTGTGGGCCGGCGTCCTCTACCTCGGCCAGGTGGTGGCGGCGGTCCACCAGGACCGCGCCAGACCGGCCTGAGAGCCGTCCAGACGTCCCGAAGGGCGCCTCTTGCCAAAGTCGGTTGGCGGGAGGCGCCCTTTCGCGTCGCGCCGGCTGGAGGGTCGCCTTGCGGCCTGTGCCGCGTGGTGAATACGCTCGCCGAGCCGATCACGCGAACCTCCGTGAACGGTGATCCACAGCACCAGCGGACGAGGAAGGCGGGACCACGTGGCGGCCCCGGACGAGATCAAGTACACCGAAGAGCACGAGTGGATTCAGCGCACGGCTGACGACAAGGTGCGCATCGGGATCACCGACTACGCCCAGCAGCAGCTGGGCGACGTGGTGTTCGTGCAGCTGCCGGACCTCGGCCAGCAGGTCACCGCCGGCGAGTCGATGGGCGAGGTGGAGTCGACCAAGAGCGTCTCGGAGATCTACGCGCCGGTGACCGGCGAGGTGGTGGCCCGCAACGAGCAGCTGGAGGACGAGCCGGAGCTGGTCAATTCGGCCCCGCTGGGCGGCGGCTGGATGGTCGAGCTCAAGCTCGCCGACTCGGCGCAGCTGGACGGTCTGCTCGACGCCGAGGCCTACCAGAAGCTGACCGAAACCTGATCCGACCAGGCAAGATCGTCGGCCTGTCAGGGTCTGCGAGGAAGATGTCGGGAGTCCCGCGTCTCGTGCCTGTACCTGCACGGTACGTTGGGCACATACTTGGCACGATCTATCCGCGTAGAGGAGAGCTCAGGTGAGCCAATTCCCCGGCCACGGCGACGTTCCGCCGGAGCAGTCACCGGAGACCACCTCGGTCTTCAGGCCCTTCCTCTCGGAGCCGGAAAGCACCGAGAGTGCGTCCCCGGAGCCCGCCGCCGCATCCGGGGTCGATGCGCTGCCCGCAGGGTCCGCCCTGCTGGTGGTCAAGCGCGGCCCCAACGCGGGGTCGCGATTCCTGCTGGACCGGGAGACCACCAGCGCGGGACGGCACCCGGACAGCGACATCTTCCTCGACGACGTCACGGTTTCCCGCCGGCACGCCGAGTTCCGGCGCGAAGGCAACGACTTCGTGGTCGTCGACGTCGGCAGCCTCAACGGCACCTACGTCAACCGGGAGCCAGTCGACACCTCGGTGCTCGCCAACGGTGACGAGGTGCAGATCGGGAAGTTCCGGCTGGTGTTCCTGACCGGTCCGATCGACGGGGGGCCGGGCTCCCGCTGAGGGTGGCCCAGGGACCGAATAGTCCATCCGCCAGCGGGGCGGCGCCGAAGTGGCGTCGCCCCGCTGGCGCGTGAAGGTACTGCGCAGCCGAGATCAACTGAGTTCCCGAGCGGGGAATTTCCCGCCGTCGCAACCGGTTTCCACGTTGTAGCGGTCCTCTTTCCGCCGGTCCGGCGGGCGGGTTGGCGGTGTATCGTGCTGGTAATGCTCGAAGACGAGCTCAGCCAGCGGTTCGGGCCAGATGCACCGGCAAGAAGGCCGCGGATTCGGTGGTCGACCAGACCGCTAAAGGGATGGGCGTGTCCGCCGCAACGCGGGTAGCGTCGGAGGCGTCGGTGCGCGATCCTCGACGGGGATGTCACGCTTCGGCGCGCTGGAGGAGGCGATGTGACGATGAGCAGCGAGATGCGCGTCGTCGGCGTGCGAGTTGAACTACCAGCAAACCAGCCGATTCTGCTGTTGCGCGAAGCGCACGGCGAGCGTTACCTGCCGATCTGGATCGGCTCGGTCGAGGCGACCGCCATCGCGCTGGAGCAGCAGGGTGTGCGGCCGCAGAGACCCCTTACCCACGACCTGCTGAAGGACGTCATCGGCGCCCTCGGGCGCGACCTGGAACAGGTGCGGATCACCGACCTGCAGGACGGCACCTTCTTCGCCGAGCTGGTGTTCGACGGGGATGTGCGGGTCTCCGCGCGGCCGAGCGACTCGGTGGCGCTGGCGCTGCGCATCGGGGTGCCCATCCACGCCGACGAGTCGGTGCTGGACGAGGCGGGGCTGATCATCCCGGACGAGCAGGAGGACGAGGTGGAGAAGTTCCGCGAGTTCCTGGACTCCGTCTCCCCGGAGGACTTCCGCGGCGCCGACACCTGAGCCCGCCGATCGACCGACGAGACAGCCCGGCCCCCGTCTGCGCGAGCAGGCGGGGGCCGGGTCGTCCGGGTGCCCCGCGCGTCGCGTTGACCTCCCCGCGGGGCAGGCATACCGTCGAACTTACGCGAATTGCCCCGGTGTGATTCGGCCGCTGGGCGGTGTTCGCGGCCCCGGATCGCGATGGTCCGGGAGCTGGTGATCGTCGTCGGCTTCGTGCCGGACGAGGGGAGGCAGGCGTGGTCGAGGAAGCGTCCAACCGGGATGCTGCCGTGGAGCAGGGCGAGCTGTTCCCCGACGCCTCGCTGCCGGACGAACTGGTCGGCTACCGGGGCCCGGCCGCCTGCCAGATCGCCGGCATCACCTACCGCCAGTTGGACTACTGGGCGCGCACCAAGCTGGTCGGCCCGTCCATCCGCGGTGCCGCCGGCTCCGGCTCGCAGCGGCTGTACTCGTTCAAGGACATCCTGGTGCTCAAGGTGGTCAAGCGACTGCTGGACACCGGGGTGTCGCTGCACAACATCCGGGTCGCAGTGGAGCACTTGCGCAACCGGGGCGTGCAGGACCTGGCCAAGCTGACGCTGTTCAGCGACGGGACGACGGTCTACGAGTGCACCTCTGCCGAGGAGGTGGTCGACCTGTTGCAGGGTGGCCAAGGGGTGTTCGGCATCGCCGTCAGCGGTGCGATGCGCGAGATCAGCGGCACGATCCACGACTTCCCGGCCGAGCGGGCCGACGGCGCCGAGCTGGTGCCGGTGGACGACGAGCTGTCCCGCCGCCGGCGCGACCGGCAGGCCGAGACCGGCTGAGCCGACTGGTCCGGTCGGGTGGTGTGCGGCCGGTGACATCGCTGGTCCGTTAGGGCCCCCTGATCGGGTAAGCTGCGGCACATCGCCGACCCCGTGCGGGAGAGTCCGGCCCGGCCTCGGCCGCGGTCGGCGCCGAAGGAGCAACCCTCCCCGACAACCTCTCAGGCCACCTGGACCGCACGGGCGAGATACCTCTGGAAAGAGGGCGCACCACAGTCGTGGTGCACCCCGCCGACGGTGCAAGCCCGGTTCCCGGGTGAAGCTCTCAGGCGTTCGCTTCGCGGACAGTGACAGAGGGGGAGAGCAGGGCAGTTCCGGCTGCCTGCCGCCCTTTGCCGCCGCGACGATTGAGGTTTGGCGATGACCGACGTGACCCACGACCGCATCCCCCTGGCCGCCCTGGAGCACGGCACGCCGTTCGCCGACCGGCACGTCGGCCCGATGCCGGCCGAGCTGGCCCGCATGCTCGACGTGATCGGCGTCGGCTCGCTGGAGGAGCTGGGGCAGAACGCCGTGCCGGACACGATCAGGGAAGGCGACCTGCAGCTGGCGCTGCCAGAGCCGGCCACCGAGTCCGAGGCGCTGGCCGAGCTGCGCGAGCTGGCGCGCCGCTGTCGCCCGCACACCGAGATGATCGGGCTCGGCTACTACGGCACGGTCACGCCGCCGGTGATCCTGCGCAACGTGCTGGAGAGCCCCGCCTGGTACACGGCCTACACGCCGTACCAGCCGGAGATCTCGCAGGGCCGGCTCGAAGCGCTGCTGAACTTCCAGACGATGGTCGCCGACCTGGCCGGGGTGCCGGTGGCGAACTCGTCGATGCTCGACGAGTCCACGGCGGCGGCCGAGGGCATGACGCTGGTGCGCCGCGCGGGCCGGGCGAAATCGCCGCGGTTCGTGGTGGACGCCGACACGCTGCCGCAGACCATCGCGGTGATCGAGACCCGCGCGGAGCCGCTGGGCATCGAGGTCGTCGTCGCCGACCTCTCCGCGGGCGCGCAGGCGTTGCCGGAAGGCGAGTTCTTCGGCGTGCTGCTGTCCTACCCGGGCGCTTCCGGCGCGGTGCGGGACCACGAGGAGATCATCGCCGAGGTGCACCGGCGCGGCGCGAAGGCCGTCGTCGCTGCCGACCTGCTGGCGCTGACGCTGTTGCGCTCGCCCGGCGAGATCGGTGCGGACGTGGTGGTCGGCAGCACGCAGCGGTTCGGCGTGCCGATGGGCTTCGGCGGCCCGCACGCCGGATTCATGGCCGTGGCCAAGGGGCTCGAGCGGCAGCTGCCGGGGCGGCTGGTCGGCGTGAGCGTCGACGCCGACGGCAACCCGGCCTACCGGCTGGCGCTGCAGACCCGTGAACAGCACATCCGCCGCGAGAAGGCCACCAGCAACATCTGCACCGCGCAGGTTCTGCTGGCCGTAGTGGCGTCGATGTACGCGGTGTACCACGGCCCGGCCGGGCTGCGGTCGATCGCGACCCGCGCGCACCGGATGGCGGCGGTGCTCGCCGAGCAGCTGCGCCGCGGCGGGATCGAGGTGCCGCACCGGGAGTTCTTCGACACGATCGTCGCGAAGGTGCCGGGCAAGGCCGACGACATCGTCGCCACGGCCCGCCGGGGCGGCATCAACCTCCGTCGGGTGGACGCCGACCACGTCGGCATCAGCTGCGACGAGACCACCACGCGGGCGCACCTGACTGCGGTGTGGCAGGCGTTCGGGATCGCCGGCACCGACGTCGACGAGCTCGACATCGAGACGCCGGACGCGCTGCCCGCGGCGCTGGAGCGCACCTCTGAGTACCTGACCCACCCGGTGTTCCACACCCACCGCTCCGAGACCTCGCTGCTGCGTTACCTGCGGCGGCTGTCGGACAAGGACATCGCGCTGGACCGCAGCATGATCCCGCTGGGCTCGTGCACGATGAAGCTCAACGCGACGGCCGAGATGGAGCCCATCACCTGGCCCGAGTTCGGCTCGCTGCACCCGTTCGCGCCCGCGCAGGACGCCGAGGGGCTGCTGTCGATCGTCAAGGACCTGGAGACCTGGCTGGCCGAGGTCACCGGCTACGACGCGGTGAGCCTGCAGCCCAACGCCGGTAGCCAGGGCGAATTCGCCGGCCTGCTGGCGATCCGCGCCTACCACCGCAGCCGTGGTGCCGCGGACCGGGACGTGTGCCTGATCCCGGCGAGCGCGCACGGCACCAACGCCGCCAGCGCCGTCATGGCCGGGATGCGGGTGATCGTGGTGCGCTGCGACGAGGCCGGCAACATCGAGCTGGAGCACCTGCGCGAGCTGGTCGCCGAGCACGCCGACGACCTCGCTGCGATCATGATCACCTACCCGTCCACGCACGGCGTGTACGAGGACACCGTGCGCGAGGTGTGCGGGCTGGTGCACGACGCGGGCGGCCAGGTCTACGTCGACGGCGCGAACCTGAACGCCCTGATCGGCCTGGCGCGGATGGGCAAGTTCGGCTCCGACGTCTCGCACCTGAACCTGCACAAGACGTTCTGCATCCCGCACGGCGGCGGCGGCCCGGGCGTCGGCCCGATCGGCGTGCGCGAGCACCTGGCGCCGTTCCTGCCGAACCACCCGATGCAGCCCGCCGCCGGACCGGCGACCGGCGTCGGCCCGATCAGCGCCGCCCCGTGGGGCAGCGCCTCGATCCTGCCGATCTCCTGGGCGTACGTGCGGATGATGGGCGCCGACGGCCTGCGCCGGGCGACGCTGACCGCGGTCGCGGCCGCCAACTACGTCGCCCGCCGCCTCAACAACTACTTCCCGGTGCTCTACACCGGCAAGGGCGGCTTCGTCGCGCACGAGTGCATCCTCGACCTGCGGCAGATCAGCAAGACCAGCGGCATCACCGTCGACGACATCGCCAAGCGGCTGGCCGACTACGGCATCCACGCGCCGACGATGTCGTTCCCGGTGGCCGGCACCCTGATGGTCGAGCCGACGGAGAGCGAGAACCTGGCGGAGCTGGACCGTTTCTGCGAGGCCATGATCGCGATCCGGGCGGAGATCGACAAGGTCGTCGCCGGGCAGTGGCCGGCCGACGACAACCCGCTGGTGGGCGCCCCGCACACGGCGCAGTCGCTGGCGAAGGACTGGGACCACGCCTACTCCCGCGAGGAGGCGGCCTACCCGCTGGGCACCGACGTGCCGAAGGTGTGGCCGCCGGTGCGCCGAATCGACGGCGCCCGCGGCGACCGCAACCTGGTCTGCTCCTGCCCGCCCCTGGACGCCTACGAGGCGTGATCCGTCGACGACGCCCCCGGACCGCTGTTGCGGCCGGGGGCGTCGTGGCGTTCGGGGCCGGTGACACGCCGGGGACGGCTCGGTTTGCGTAGCGGCGGCGGCTGATGACACGGTGGCCCCTTCAGCTGACCGGCTCCGAGAAGGGGTTGAGCAATATGCTCACCATCAGTGAGAGCGCCGCAGAGGTCATCAAGCTTGTCCTCGTCGGTGGCGACTCTCCGGAAGGTTCCGGCCTGCGCATTGCGCCGGCGGGTGAAGGACTGCAGGCGTCGATCGCCGCCGAACCGCAGGCGGGTGACGAGGTGATCGAGGAGTCCGGGGTGCGGGTGTTCCTCGAGTCGCAGGTCGCGGCGCTGCTCGGCGACAAGGTGCTGGACGCCGAGCGGGACACCAACGGCGAACTGGCGCTGGCCGTCCGAGACTGACCGAACGGACTCGAACCGTCGTTCTGGGTGTTATGCCCGGGACGGCGGTTTTTTCTCGCCCAACTGCGATCTAGGCCTCCTGCCAGGTACTGGTGATTGCGGTAT
Organism: Saccharopolyspora sp. NPDC050389; assembly: GCF_040655595.1. NCBI lineage: Bacteria > Bacillati > Actinomycetota > Actinomycetes > Pseudonocardiales > Pseudonocardiaceae > Saccharopolyspora > Saccharopolyspora sp. NPDC050389. The sequence goes on along the minus strand of NZ_JBFAKG010000049.1, from coordinate 57,193 downwards.
TGCCGCAACTACTCTCGATGCGCAGCTGTTCCGGCCAGGAGGGAGCGCGTCGTGCCGACCACCACGCTCGCGATGCACATGAGCGACGGGTTGCTCAACGCGCAGACGGCGTTGCTGTTCGCGGCCGTGGCGATAGCCGGGCTGGCGGTCGCGCTGGCCAAGGCGCGGGCCGACCTGGACGACCGCACGGCGCCGATGGCGGGGTTGGTCGCCGCGTTCGTCTTCGCCGCGCAGATGATCAACTTTCCGGTGCTGCCCGGCGTCAGCGGGCACCTGCTCGGCGGGGCGCTGGCGGCGATCCTGGCCGGGCCGTGGGTCGGCGCGCTGTGCGTGGCGATCGTGCTGGTGGTGCAGGCGCTGTTGTTCGCCGACGGCGGGCTGACCATGCTGGGCGCGAACATCACCAACATGGCGCTGATCGGCACCGCCGTCGGCTACCTCGTCGCGCTCGCGCTGCGCCGCTTCGCGCGGCGAAGCCGGGCCGGGCTGCTGGTGACCGCCTTCGTCGCGGCCTGGGTGAACACCGTCGCCGCCTCCGGCGGCTTCATCCTCGAATACGCGGTGGGCGGCGCGGCCGGTTTCGGCCTCGGCACGGCCTCGATCGCGGTGGTCGGGGTGCACTGCCTGATCGGCATCGGCGAGGGCGTGATCACGGCGGCCACGGTGGGTGCCGTCGCGGCCGCCAGACCGGACCTGGTCCACCTGCTGCGCGTCGGAAAGCGGACGAAGGAGAACGTGCGATGAGCGTCCCGCGCCGGCGTTTCCTGCTGGCCTTCGGCCTGTTCATCCTCGTCGTCGCGGGCGGCGTGGCCTACTTCGCGGATTCCGACCCGGACGGGCTGGACGCGGTGACGCAGCGCGGCTGCACCGTGGTCGAGACCGAGCAGGGTGAGCAGTTGGAAGGTCGGTGCATCGCGCAGCACGCCCAGGACCACGCGTTCTCCGGCGGCCCGCTGGCGGATTACACCGTCGGCGGCGATGACCGCTGGACCGGTGTGGCCGGCGTGATCGGCGCGGTGGTCACGCTCGGCGCCGCCGGCGGCTTGTTCTGGGGCCTGCGCCGCCGGACCGGGGGCGAGTAGCGGTGGGCGCCGGCCACGCCAGCGCGCTGCACCTGCCCGGCGATTCGGCCCTGCACCGGTCGGCGCCCGAGGTCAAGATCGTCGCGGCTTTCCTGGTGGTGCTGTGCGTGGTGGCGACGCCGCGCGAGGTGTTCTGGGCGTTCGGCGGATACGCCGCGCTGCTGTTCGGGCTGGCGCTGATGGCCCGGATTCCGCCGCGCTGGCTGGCCGGCCGCCTGCTGATCGAGGTGCCGTTCGTGGTGCTCGCCCTGGTGCTGCCGTTCACCGCGGGCGGCGCGACCACCGAGGTGGCGGGCCTGGCACTGTCCGTCGAAGGCTTGCTGGCGGGCTGGAACATCCTGGTCAAGGGCACGCTCGGGTTGGCAACGTCGCTGCTGCTGGCCGCCACGACCGCGCCCCGGGAGCTGGTGGTCGGGCTGCAACGGCTGCGCGCGCCCCGGCTGCTGATCACCATCATCACGCTGATGCTGCGCTACGCCGAGGTGATCGTCGCCGAGGCCAAGAGGATGCGGGTCGCGCGCATCTGCCGCGGTCACGATCCGCGGTTCCTGTGGCAGCTCGGCGCGACCGCGCGCGGGGTCGGGAGCCTGTTCATCCGCTCTTACGAGCGGGGCGAACGCGTGCACCTGGCGATGGTGTCGCGGGGCTGGAGTGGCGCGATGCCCGAGTTGGGCGAGTCGCGCCGGACATCATCGGCGGCGTGGTGGCTGGGCATGGCGCCACCGGCCGTCGCCGCCGTCGTGCTGGGAGTGGCCTTGTGGACCGCCTGACCGAACCCTCGCCGGAGACCACCGCCGAGTCGCCGTCCGCGCCGGCGCTGGAGGTGTCCGGGCTGGCGTTCCGCTATCCGGACGGCCACCGCGCGCTCAGCGGCGTGGACCTGCGCGTCGAGCGCGGGGAGCGGGTCGCCGTGCTCGGCCCCAACGGCGCCGGCAAGACCACCATGACGCTGCACCTCAACGGCGTGCTGAGCGCCGAGTCGGGGCGCATCGACGTCGGTGGATTGGCGGTGGATTCGCGGAATCTGAAGGAGATCCGCCGCCGCGTCGGGTTGGTGTTCCAGGATCCCGACGACCAGCTGTTCATGCCGACGGTGCGCGAGGACGTCGCGTTCGGCCCGGCGAACTTCGGGGTGCGCGGCGAGGCGCTGGCCGAGCGCGTCCGGTCGGCACTCGACGCGGTGGGCATGGTCGAGCACGCGGATCGCTCTCCGCTGCACCTCTCCGGCGGTCAGCGCAAGCGGGTCGCGCTGGCCACGGTGCTCGCGTGCCGGCCGGAGCTGCTGGTGCTGGACGAGCCGTCGTCGAACCTCGAACCGGTGGCTCGGCGCGAACTCGCCGAGGTGCTGTTGGCCTGGGGCGGCACGATGCTCATGGTCACCCACGACCTGCCGTACGCGCTGCAGCTGTGCCCGCGCAGCGTGCTGATCGACGACGGCGCGGTGGTCGCCGACGGTCCCACCGCGGAACTGCTGTCCGACGCGGAGCTGCTGGCCGCGCACCGCCTCGAGCTCCCTTACGGCTTCCGGATTCCCTGACCGGGCTCCCGCGGCGCGGATCCGGTCGGATCTTTGCCGCTTTCGGACGCCTTGACCTCGCTTGTTCGCAAGGCGAGGGTGAGCGGGTCTGTCGCAGCGTGGCGAGGAGGCACCGATGGGTTCGGTGGAAACCGTTCGCGGACCGGTAGATCCCGGCGATCTGGGCAAAGCACCGAGGTACGAGACGACGCTGGTCGGCAATCCCCGGCACGACGTGGCCGGGGAGGAGTGAGCGGGATGCCGATCGAACCGCATCCGCGCGGTGCCGCTCCGTTCGACACCTCCGGAATCCGGCGCGACAGTCGCGGAATCGCGCACTACACCGGCCTTTCCTCGTCGTTGGTGACCATGCTCCGGTCCACGGCGGAACGCTTCCCGGACAACGAGGCGCTCGTCGAGGTCGACGGCGAGCGGCTCACCTACCGGCAGTTGTGGGACCGGGCGGCGCGGGTCGCCGGCGGGTTGCGCGCGGCCGGGATCGGCCGGGGCGACCGGGTCGCGAGCCTGCTGCCCGCCGGGGTGGGGTGGGTGCTGGGATTCCTGGGCACGCAGCTGGCGGGGGCGGTCGCGGTGCCGGTGAACATCCGGTTCGCCGCGCCCGAGATCGACTACGTGCTGACCGACTCCGGCGCGAAGCACGTGCTGCGGCCCGGCGATCCGCTGCCCGACGGCCCGTCCTGCGCGGTCGATGACCTGTCGCCGGACGATCTCGCGGCGATCTTCTACACCAGCGGCACCACCGGTTTCCCGAAGGGGGCGATGACGACCCACGAGAACTTCCTGTCCAATGTGGAGACCGCGCTCCGGGTGATGGGCACGGACCGGGCCGACGGCCCGCGGCAGCGCAACCTGGTGTCGGTGCCGCTGTTCCACGTGACCGGCTGCAACACCCAGCTGCTCGTGCAACTCGCCCTCGGCGGCACCACCGTCGTGCTGCCGGACTTCCAGGCGCAGCGGTTCCTGCGCGCCCTCGTCGAGGAGCGGATCAACACCCTCATAACGGTGCCCGCGATCTACGCGCTGGCGTTGGCGCAGCCGAACTTCGCGGACCTGGATGTCAGCGCGGTCACCCAGGTCAACTACGGTGGCGCGCCGATCGCCCCGGCACTGGTAGAGCGGATCAAGGCGGGCTTCCCCCGGGCCAGGGTGGGCAACGGGTTCGGCCTGACCGAGACGTCGTCGATCGCGACGTTCCTGCCGCACGAGTGGGCCGCCGAGCACGCCGACTCCGTCGGGTTCGCCGCGCCCGTGGTGGATCTGGCGGTGGACGCGCCGGACCCGGAAAGCGGCGTCGGCGAGCTGCTCATCCGCGGCCCGAACATCGTGGCCGGGTACTGGAACAAGCCGGAGGCGACCGCGAACGCCTTCGTCGACGGCTGGCTGCACACCGGAGACCTGGCGCGCATCGACGAGCACGGTCTGGTCCGCGTCGTCGACCGCGCCAAGGACATGATCAACCGGGGCGGCGAGAACGTGTACTCGGTCGAGGTGGAGAACGCGCTGGCCGGGGCGCCCGGCGTCGCCGACGTGGCGGTCGTCGGCGTGCCGGACGACGTGATGGGGGAGAAGGTCGGCGCGGTGGTGGTACCGCCGCTGGGCGGCGAGTTCGACCCGCAGGCGGCGCTGGCCTACCTGGCTGATCGCCTCGCCGACTTCAAGGTGCCGCAGTACTTCGCGGTGCGCACCGACCCGCTGCCCCGCAACCCGGGAGGGAAGCTGCTCAAACGCCGACTCCGCGAGCAGACCGAGTGGGGAAACCCGGTCTGGGGCCGCTGAGCCCGAAGACTCGTGAGCACTTTCTGTCGCTATAGAGGCTGTTTTGGATGTGGTGACGTGCGGATGTGGTAACGCGGGCGTTTTGTATTTGAAGCGGCGCAGCCGCTTAGCCCACCCTCGCAGCTTGCACCGCCGCGGGTTCTCAGAGGTCTTCTCGCGAGGACAGCCCCGACGTGGTGAATTGGCATTCATGATGTCGGGGATCCCACAGCGAGAAGGCCTCTGAGGTTCCGCCACCCGCACCGCTATGCAGAACGAGTTTGGAAACAGGCTCTGTAGTAGCAACCGAAAGTGCTCACGGGTTTCTCATGGCTGCCAGGCCGGGTTGCGGCCGGTGAGGCTGACGAGCTTGTCCAACGGCGTCGCGTCGGGGGTGACCTCGACGGGCGGGCCGAACGGGCTGTCGGAGCTGCGTTCCTCGGCGGCGGCCATGGACACGAACTCCAGGGTGGCCGCCTGCGACGCGGCGTCGCACCGGAACTGCTGCCCGGTGGCCTTCGCGATGTCCCAGCCGTGCACCACCAGCTCGTTCATCGCGACCGCGCCCGCGACGGGGCCGGGCAGCTGGATGCCACCGGCCTGCGTCATGCCGTCCCAAGCCGCCGGCTCGCGCCACGCTTCGGCCAGCGCGGCCAGTTGGGCCGGGATGCGGGTTCGCCAGTCGCCGGGCAGCCGGGCGGCGTCTCCGGACGGTCCTCCGCCGGTCAGCGAGAAGTCCTTCGCGGCTGCCGCGGTGAACGCCAGCGACAGCCCGCTTACGTGGTCGATCAGGTCGCCGAGGGTGTACTCGGTGCACGGCGTCGGCGCGGTGAGCTGCTCGTCGGCAACGTGCTCCAGCAGGGTCGCCAGCTGCTCGGCGGCAGGCCTGAGGTCGGGCAGGTCGGTCATTCGTGACTCCTTGGAAGGCTGTCCTGGTGGGAGAGACCGATCCGGTGCCCGATTCTCATCGGCAGGCCCGCCCGCTGCCCGGTGTGCGTCGCGGAGTTACGGTTACCGGTCGGTATCGAGCACCACGGGAGCGAACAAATGGGGGACCAACCGCGCAGGGTGAAGTACGTGCTGATCCTGGGCGCACTGTCCGCGTTCGGCCCGCTGTCGATCGACATGTACCTGCCCGCCTTCCCGACGATCGCCGCCGACCTGCAAGCCGGGCCGTCGCAGGTGCAGCTGTCGCTGACGGCCTGCACGGTCGGCCTGGCCTTGGGCCAGCTCGTCGCCGGACCGCTGTCGGACACCTTCGGCCGCCGCCGGCCGTTGCTGATCGGGCTGGTGGTGTTCACCCTGGCGTCGCTGCTGTGCGCGGTCGCGCCGTCGGCGTATGCGCTGGCAGGGCTGCGGTTGGTGCAGGGCCTCGGCGGTGCCGCCGGGATCGTCGTCGCCCGCGCCGTGGTGCGAGACCTGTACTCGGGCGTGGCGATGGCGCGGTTCTTCTCGCTGCTCATGCTGGTCAACGGGTTGGCACCGATCCTCGCGCCGCTGATCGGCGGGCAGATGCTGCGGGTGACGTCCTGGCGCGGCGTGTTCCTGGTGCTCGGCGTGATCGGCGTGGTGCTGCTGGTGGCGACCGCGTTCGGGGTGCGGGAGACGCTGCCGACCGAGTCGCGGCGGCCCGGCAGCCTGGGCAGCACGCTGCGGACCTTCGGCAGCCTCCTCGGCGACCGGGCGTTCGTCGGGTACTCGCTGTCCGCGGCGCTGGCGTTCGCGGCGATGTTCGCCTACATCGCCGGTTCGTCGTTCGTGCTGCAGGACGTCTACGGCATGTCGCCCCAGCTGTTCAGCCTGGTGTTCGGCGTGAACTCGCTGGGCATCGTGCTCTTCGGGCAGCTCAACGGACGGCTGGTGGCCCGGGTCGACCCGAGGCGGCTGCTGGCGATCGGGCTCGGCATCAACGCGGTCGGCGGCGTCGCGGTGGCGTTGTCCGCCGCGTTCGGGCTGGGCCTGCCGGGGCTGCTGCCGGCGCTTTTCCTGGTGGCGTCGAGCATGGGCGTGGTGTTCCCCAACGCCATGACCCTGGCGCTGTCCGGGCATCCCGAGACGGCCGGGAGCGCATCGGCGCTGCTGGGCGTCATGCAGTTCCTGGCCGGTGGCCTCGCCGCGCCGCTGGTGGGTTCGGCGGGCACCGGCACCGCACTGCCGATGGGCGTGGTCATGGGAGCCCTGTCGCTGTCCGCGGTCGTGGTCTACCTCGCGCTGACCCGCCGCGCCCGGTCCGAGGCGCGATCGGGCGACCGTGCGGAGGAGCGGACCACCCAGCGCTGATCAGCTGGACCGGGCGAGGAGGGCCTCGGCCAGGTCCGTCCGGCTGTAGAGCACGTAGCGTCCCTCCCGCCGCACCGAAACGAGCCCGGCGTCGCGGAGGGCGGTCAGGTGTTGCGAGGCGTTCCCGGCGGACATCCGGGTCCGGCGGGAGAGTTCCGTGGTCGACCTCGGGGCGGACAGTTCGGCCAGCAGCAGGGCCCTGGATCTGCCGATGACCGCGGCCAGCGCGTCGGGCGCGGTGCGCTGCTTCGGGGTCCAGAGCGCGGCGATGCCGCGCGACGGGTAGCGCAGCGCCGCCGGCCACAGCGGCTCCAGCTTGGAGAAGACGGTGGGCCAGACGAACGTCGACGGCACCAGGACGAGGCCCCGGCCGTCCAGCGCGTGCGTGCCGGCGAAGTACCGGTGCGTCACCTGCAGGCCGTCGTCGTGCCAGCGGACTCGGGGGCTGAGCTCGTTGAGCAGCCGCGTGGCGCCGCCCTCCACCAGCAGGGCGCCGCGGTGCCGGACGTCCTGGTCCAGCAGGTCGAGCATCTCCGGCGACCACGGCCGGATCGCCCGCTCCCAGTAGCTCTCGATCATCCCGGCCAGCCGGTGCAGTTCGCGGCCCGGGTCGGCGTGCAGCCGGCGGACCGGCGCCGACGCGGTGTGGCCGGCGTTCTCGATCATCGTCCGGACCGAATGCGGCGGCACCGCCCGCAGTCCTTCGAGCTCCTCGGCCAGGGTCGGTCGCGAGGTGGTCGGGGTCGGCGCGAGGAACCCGGGCAGGTACTTGGTCGGGGTCGGCACCAGGTCGAACAGCAGCGACAGGTCGGCGGTGCTGCGCTGCAACCGCTGCTCGACCTCGGCCCGCCACGAGCCGTGCAGCGGGTGCCGGCCGGGCTCCTTCAGGATCCGCACGCTGGCCGCGACCTCCCACAGGGGCGAGAACGCGAACCGGACGCGGGCCAGGTCACCGGCGGACATCGTCATCTTGAGCATCCGATGCCTCCCGGTGGTGATTCGGCTCAGTCTAAATTCGTGGTCACCCGACAGGGTGAGAACCATGGTTGCCGGGTGATCAACGACCGGACCAACGATTCAGCCCGCCTGCCGAGGGAATTCCGGCTGCTGTTCGCCGCTGTCGGCGGCAGCGACCTCGGCACCCAGATCAGCTTCGTCGCGCTGCCGCTGACCGCCGTCCTCGCGCTCGGCGCGGGCCCGGCGCAGGTCGGCGCCGTCGGCGCCCTCAGCACCGTCGCGTTCCTGCTGGTCGGGCTGCCCGCCGGGGCCTGGGTGGACCGGCTGCCCCGCCGCGCGGTGATGATCACCACGGATGTGGTGCGCGCCGTGCTGTACGCCTCGATCCCCGCCGCGTGGCTGCTGGGCGTGCTGACGATGGCGCAGCTGTACGCGGTCGCGCTGCTCGGCGGGATCGCGACGGTGTTCTCCGAGGTGGCCGCTCAGAGCTTCCTGCCGGAAGTCGTGGGGCGGGCGCAGCTGGTGCGGGCCAACGCCCGGCTGATGGGGATGCGCGGGGTGAACCAGATCGTCGGCCGGAGCGTCGGCGGATTGCTGGTGTCGGTGCTCACCGCGCCGGTGACGATCGCGTTCGACGCGATCAGCTACGCATGCGCGGCCGTCGCCATCGGGCGGATCCGGGCCGTGCGGGCGACCGCGCCGGTGCAGCGAGCATCGCGAGTGTGGTCGGATGTCGCGGCGGGTGTGCGTCACGTGCTCGGGAACCGGTTGTTGCGGCCCATGGCGATCGAAGGCGCACTGACGAACTTCGCCACGACTCTGACCCTCACGATCCTGCCGGTCCTGTTCGTCCGGGAGCTCGGGATCAGCGAGTTGGCGCTGGGCTTGTTCCTCGCCATCGGCGGCTGCGGTGCGCTGGCCGGGGCGATCGGCGCGCGTGCGCTCGGCGAGCACTTCGGGCACGGCCGGATGCTGTGGATCACCGGGGCGGTCGCGAGCTGCGCCGGGTGCTTCGTGCCGCTGCTCGGCAGCGGTTCGTGGTTGTGGCTGGCGGCCGTGGCGTGGGCGCTGATCACCATGAAGGCCGGCATCGGGAACGTGCTCGCGGTGAGCCTGCGGCAGGCCGCCACGCCGGATCACCTCATGGGCCGGATGAACGCGACGTTCCGGTTCCTGCTGACCGGCGCGCTCGCCGTCGCATCCGTGCTGGCCGGGGTGCTCGGCGAACTCGCGGGCGTTCGCGCGGTGCTGTGGGTTTCGGCGGGCGCCTTCGCGGTGAGCTGGCTCGTCGTCTTCCTCTCGCCGTTGCGCTTCCTGCGGGAGCTGCCTGCGGAGCCGCGTGTTCCGGCGCCACGGTAACCAGTTGTAACCGACTGCTCGGCCGTGCTATAGGTACCTGGTGGTTACCAGCGAGGACAGCATCCTCAAGCGCGGGGATCTGACGGATCCGAACTGCCCGACCCGGCTGGTGCTGGACCGCATCGGGGACAAGTGGACGGTGCTGGTGGTGACGCTGCTGTCCGACGGCCCGATGCGCTTCACGCGGCTGCGCAGCGGCATCGGCGGAGTCGCGCCGAAGGTGCTGACGCAGACGTTGCGCGCGATGGAGCGCGACGGTCTGGTGATCCGGACCGTGTACCCGGAGGTGCCGCCGAAGGTGACCTACGAGCTGACCGACCTCGGGCATTCGCTGCGCGGGCCGGTGGAGGCGATCGCGGACTGGTCCGAGCGCAACGTCAACCGCATCCTCGCCGCCCGGGCCGCCGCCGACGAAGGATGATCACACCGGCTGGGCCGCCCAGTCGAGGATCTCGCGGCAGGTGTCGATCAGCCGCTGCCGCAGGACGGCGGCCTCGGCGGCGAAGTCGCGTTGCCGCCGGACGTAGTCGGCGCGGCCGTCGGGAGTTTCGATCGGCAACGGCTCGTAGCCGAGTTCACGCAAGTCGTACGGGCTGGCCCGCATGTCGAGTTCACGCACCCGCACGGCCAGCTCGAAGCAGTCGGCGACCAGCTCGGCGGGCACGAACGGTTCGAGCTTGTAGCTCCATTTGAACAAATCCATGTTCGCATGAAGGCAGCCCGGCTGTTCCAGGCTGACCTGGTCGGCGCGCTCGGGTTGCAGCGCGTTGAGCGGGCGGGCCTGCGGGGTGAAGAACCGGAACGCGTCGTGGTGCGTGCAGCTGATCGGCATCGACTCGACGACCTCGTCGGTGCCGTCGTGCCCGAGCCGCAGCGGCCATCCGGTGTGCCGGATGTCTACCGGTTGCGTCCGGTAGACCATGGCCCACTCGTGCAGCCCGAAGCAGCCGAGCCGGGCCTTGCGGGAGGCCGTGGCGGTCAGCAGCCCGAGCACGAATTCGGTGCTGGCGCGGCGTTTCTCGGTCAGCGCGGCCGGATCGAGCGCGACGCCGTCCAGCGTCTCGGCGAAGCCGCGGCGGGCCAGGAACTCCTGGCCGCCCGCCAGCGCGACGCCGACGCTCGGCTGCCAGCGCTCCAGCCGGGCAGGGCGAAATGAGTAGTACTGGAAGAGGAAGTCCAGCACCGGGTGCTTCCGGCGCTCGTGCTGGCGCTGGCGGTGCGGCTGCGTCCAGCGCGCGACCCGCTCCCGGTGGGCGGCCTGCCGGGTCCGCCAGTCCTGCTCAGACAGCACAATCATCGCCGGTCAGGGTAGTCGAGGCCGGTGCGGCGGCGGTCAGCGGTGGAAGAACTTGAACCAGTCGAGGTCCAGGAAGTCCCCGCCTCCGTCCGCGACGAAGGACAGGTACACGTCCCGCCTGCCGGTAACGGGCTCCTGCAGGTCGACCGGCACCTCCTTCCACTTCTGTCCGTCCACGGTGGACGACACGTTGATCTTGCCGATGACCTTGCCCTTCGGGCCGCCGAGCCGGACCTCGATCTTCGCCTTCACCCCGTCGTCGGCCCACGTCCGCAGCTGCGCGGAAACCTGGGTCGCCGGCTCGGAGCCGAAGTCGATGCCCCGGAACAGCACCCCGTCGCCGTTGTTGATCGGCCCGATGAACCCGACCGGCCCCTCATTGTCGGCGGCGACGCCGCCGGACTGCGTCTCGAAGGACTCCGCCTGGATCATGCGGTAGGCGGACGTGCTGCGATTCTGCCCGGACGATGGCTCCAGCGGCGCCACGCCCGGGCCGCCGGACGGGCGTTCGGCGACTCCGGCGTAGAAACCGGCGACCCCGGCGGCACCCGCGAGCAGCACCGCGAGGCCGCCCACCGCGACCGCCGTCCGGCGCCCGTTCCGGCTTTTCGGCGCGTTCACCGGCCCGGTGGGCAGGGTTTGCGACGAGGTGCCCAGGTGGGTGGGTGCGCGCGGTGCGGGCTCGGTGGCGTCGAGCAGGGCGTCGAACGGGGCCGCGCCGGCACCGCGCGTCAGGTCCTGGAGGCGGCGGCGCACTTCGAGCAGCGGCATCCGCTGCTCCGGATCCTTGACCATCAGACCGCTGATGACATCGCCGATCGGGCCGGTCTGGCGGTGCTGCGGCACCGGCCCGTGCACGATCGAGCTGACGGTGATCAGCGGGTCGCCGGAGGTGTCGTACGGCAGCCGCCCTTCGGCCGCCGCGAACAGCGTCGCGCCGAGGCTCCACAGGTCGGCGGAGGGGCTCAGGGAGCGGCCCATCGCGATCTCCGGCGCCAGGTAGGCGGGAGTGCCGACCAGGACGCCGGTGCGGGTGAGCGTCGTTTCCGCGGCGTTGCGGGAGATGCCGAAGTCGGCGAGCTTCACCTGGCCGTGGCGTCCCAGCAGCACGTTTCCGGGCTTGACGTCGCGGTGCACGATGCCCACCTGGTGCGCCGCCTCCAGCGCCGCGGCGACGCCGTCGACCAGCACGGCGAGCTGGTGCAGATTCAGCGCCCCGTTCTTGTTGAGCAGGCTCGACAGGCTCTGCGCCCGCACCAGCTCCATCACGACGAACGGCTGGTCGCCATCCCGCGCGACGTCGTAGAGCATGACGGCGTTGGGGTGGCTGAGCACCGCCATCGAGCGCGCCTCGCGCAGGGCGCGTTCGCGCAGCTCGGCCGCCTCCTCTTCGGGGATGCCGGGGGACAGCCGGAGCTCCTTGACCGCCACCTCCCGCTGCAGCAGCTCGTCGGTGCCCGACCAGACGTAACCCATCGCGCCGCGGCCGATGGTGCTCTCCAGCCGGTACCGGCCGCCGATGACGCGGGGGGCCGTGCTGACCTCTTGGTGGTGAGCCACGACCCGATCATCTCGCACACCGTGACCCTAATGGGTGATAAATCGGCTAATGGGTATGAGTGCGAAAACGCGTCTTCTGGGCTGCGGTCGAAACCCAGAAGACGCGCTCCGTCAGTGCACGTGCGTGGCGTCGCGGACGGTGCCGACGTACTCCTCGACCAGGTCCTCGAGCGCGACGACGCCGACGGGCTTGCCCGTGGTGTCGACGGCTTCGGCGAGGTGGCTCCCGGCCCGGCGCAGCGACGTCAGGGCCTCGTCGAGCAGGGCGCCCACCGGCACCGTCGGCAGCCGCCGGATGCGGCCGGGCGCGATGGGAGTGGAGGGATCGTGCCCGGCTTGGTCGAGCACGTCCTTGACGTGCAGGTAGCCCCGCAGCGCGCCGTCATCACCCCGCACCGGGAACCGGGAGAACCCGGTCTCGGTCACCACCCGTTCCACATCGCCCAGCGTCGGGCGCTGCGGCAGCGTCGTCAGCTCCGGCAGCGGCACGAGGACGTCGGCGACGGTGTGCTCCACAGAGGACAGCGTTTGCGCCAGCCTGCGGTGCTCGGACTGCTCCAGCAGGCCTTCGCGGCGGGATTCCACCAGCAGCTCGGCGAGTTCCGCCGAGGTGTAGGCGGTGTCGAGTTCCTCCTTGGGCTCCACCCGCAGCAGGCGCAGCACGGTGTTGGCCAGCATGTTGAACACGGCGATCAGCGGCCGGGCCAGGGTGACGAACCCGACCAGCGGCGGCACCAGCCACAGCGCGAGCCGCTCGGGCTCGGCGATGGCCAGGTTCTTCGGCACCATCTCGCCGACGAGCACGTGCAGGACGACCACGATCGCCAACGCGATCGCGAACGCCACGGCGTGCATGACCGGAGCGGGGATGCCGAGGGCGGCGAAGGGCACCTCCAGCTGGTGGGCGACGGCGGGTTCGCCGAGCCGCCCCAGTCCCAGCGAGCACAGCGTGATGCCCAGCTGGGCGCTGGTGAGCATCAGCGAGCCTTCCTGGCTGGCCTTGATCACGATCCTGGCCCGGGTCTTGCCCTGGGCCAGCAGCGCCTCCAGCCGGTCGCGGCGCGAGGACAGCAGCGAGAACTCCGCGCCCACGAAGAACGCGTTGAGCAGCAGCAGGACGACACCGAGGAGGATCGCGAAACCGTCGCTCATCGGACTTCCTCCACGACCTCGGCGGGCGCCGTCTGGCGGGCGAGCCGCAGCTCGGCGATGCGGTGGCGGTCCATCCGCGTGACGGTCAGCTTCCATCCAGCGGGGTCGAGGCGATCGCCGACCTCGGGAATGCGGCCCAGCCGGGCCAGCACGAAACCGGCGACGGTCTCGTAGTCCCCGTCGGGCACGGCGAACTCGGTGGCCTCGGCGAGCTCGTCCGGGCGCAGCCGCCCGGAGATGATCCAGGTGTCATCGCCGACGCGGCGCACGGCGGCGATCTCGCGGCGGTCGTGCTCGTCGCGGACGTCGCCGATGATCTCCTCGACGACGTCTTCCAGCGTCACGATGCCCGCGGTGCCGCCGTATTCGTCGACCACCACGGCCAGCTGGAGCCCGGAACCGCGCAGCCGGTTCAGCAGCGCGTCGCCGTCCAGCGTCTCCGGCACCGTCGGCACCGGCCGGGCCAGCGATCCCACCGGAGTCGCTTCGCGACGAGCGGCGGGCACGCCGAACGCCTGCTTGACGTGGACGACACCGTGCACCTCGTCCAGGTCGGCGCCGTGCACCGGGAAGCGGGAGAACCCGGTGCGGCGGGCGATGTCGAGCAGGTCCAGCACGCTGTCGCCGGCCGTCAGCGATTCGACGCGCACGCGCGGGGTCATCAGTTCTTCGGCGGTGCGGTCGCCGAAGCGCAGCGATCGGTCCATCAGCTGGGCGGTCGCCGAGTCCAGCGTTCCGTGCTCGGCGCTGGAACGCACGATCGAGCCGAGCTCGTCGGGCGAACGCGCCGACCGGAGTTCCTCCTGGGGCTCGATCCCGAAGCGGCGCACGACCCAGTTGGCGCTGTTGTTCATGGCATCGATCAGCCAGCGGAAGACCTGCGAGAACCGGGCGTGGTAGCCGGAAACCGCGCGCGCGGTCGGCAACGGCCGGGCGATCGCGAGGTTCTTGGGCACCATTTCGCCGAAGACCATCGACAGCGTGGTGGCCAGCAGGATCGCCAGCGTCAGCGACACCGCCCCGGCGACCTCGCCGGGCAGTCCCAGCGCGATCAGCGCCGGCCTGATCAGCTCACCGATCAACGGCTCGGCGACGTAACCCGTGATCAGGGTCGTCAGCGTGATCGCGACCTGAGCGCCGGAGAGCTGGAACGACAGCGTTCGGTGCGCCTTGTGCACGGCCCGCGCGCGCCGGTCGCCGACCTGGCGAACGTGCGCGTCCACCGTGCTGCGTTCCAGGGAGGTCAGCGAGAACTCCGCGGCGACCGCCAATCCGGTGCCCAGCGTGAGAATGCCGACGAAAACGAGGCCGAGAACGGCCAGCAGGATTTCCATCACCGGTCACCCCGGGCAGGGAAACCGGCCATCAGATTCGGAAAGCCGGGACTATGTCCCGGCTCGGTACTGCCCTCAGGGGATTGTGCCGCAGGCACTGAAGACGTCACTCCTAGACAGAAATTCGGAAAAATACGACGCCAGTATACGGGGTCGATTCCCGTCCGGCCGTGCCAACATCATCACGAGCGCCCGAGCAGGGCCAGCAGCTTCGCCTGCTCATCGGCGTCGGCGGCCACCGGTCGCGGCGGGGCGAAGATCCCCATGTCCGCCCAGGCCGGGATCTGCGGCGCGAACACGGTGTGCACCGCCGTCACCAGCGCCGGATCCAGCCGGTCGTCGGCGCCGATGCCGCGGGCCAGGTCCCAGGCGTGCACCGCCAGGTCCAGCGTCATCTGCCAGCCGTAGTCCTGCGCCGGGATCACGCCGCCGGTGACGTTGACTTCGCCGCTGGTCGCGCCCGGTTCGTCCCACGCCCGCCGGGCCGCCGCGGCGGCCTCCCGCCACGTGCCGACCGGGTCGGCGCCCAGCACGTCACCGTCGAAGCGGTCGCCGACCTCGTCCAAGGTGGCGCCGTCGAGCAACCACGGAGCCCACAGCTGTTCGGACACCAGGTGGCCGAGCAGGTCCCGGACGCTCCACCGCGTGCACGGCGTCGGCGCGTCCCACTGCTCGGCGCCGATGCGCTCCACCCGGGCGTCGAACTCGGCCATGGCCCTGCGGTGGGCGTCCAGCAGCTGCATGATTTCTCCCGATGAGCGTTGTGAAATCGGTCACGGAGCGCCTGGTGGTGGCGGCGGAGTCCCTGGCCACGCGTTCAGTGTGGCTGGTCGGGGGCTCGTGCGGCATCCGCGCCGCGGCGGGTTTACGCCCCGGTGGTCTAAGCCACTGAGGCGAGACGTAACCTGCCGCAGGTTTCGTCGAGCGGCTACCGCCGCCAGGTCACACACGAGAGGACGTGATCGTGAGCACACCCACGGTTGCGGACGCACCGCAGAGGGGCTTCTTCGGCCACCCCCGCGGCTTGTCGACGCTGTTCTTCACCGAGATGTGGGAGCGGTTCTCCTACTACGGCATGCGCGCGATCCTCGGGTACTACTTGTACTTCGCGGTCGCCCAGGGCGGCTTGGGGATTCCCGAGTCGACCGCGCTGTCGGTGGTCGGCGTCTACGGCGCCTCCGTCTACATGACCGGCATCCTCGGCGGCTGGCTCGCCGACCGGGTCGTTGGCGCGCAACGAGCGGTGTTCTACGGCGGCTGCGTCATCATGCTCGGCCACATCAGCCTGGCCTTGCCCGGCGGCATCGCCACGGTGGTGCTCGGGCTCGTGCTGCTGGTGATCGGCACCGGCCTGCTGAAGCCGAACATCTCCGGCCTCGTCGGCGGACTCTACGGGGAACACGACACGCGCCGCGACGCCGGGTTCTCGATCTACTACATGGGCATCAACCTCGGCGGGTTCCTGGCGCCGTTCGTCGTCGGCACCCTCGGCGAGAAGGTCAGCTGGCACGTCGGGTTCGGTGCGGCGGCCGTCGGCATGGCGATCGGGCTGATCCAGTACCAGTTCGGGCGCAAGAACCTGGGCTCGGCCGGGCTGGTGCCGGTCAATCCGCTGCCCACCGGGCACAAGGGCCGGGTGCTGGCGCGCGCGATCGGCATCGGCCTGGCGTTCATCGTGGTCCTGGTGGGCCTGTCGGTGAGCGGCGTGATGGGCCTGGACGGCCTGGTCAACGTGATCAGCCTGATCTCCGCGGTGCTGCCGGTCATCTACTTCGCGGTGATGCTCTCCAGCAAGCAGATCACCAAGATCGAGCGGGACCGGCTGATCGCCTACATTCCGCTGTTCCTGGCGACCGCGCTGTTCTTCCTGCTGTTCGAGCAGCAGCCGAACACGCTGGCCAACATCGCCGAGGCGGACACCGACCTGAACATCTTCGGCTTCGAGATCCCGGCCTCGTGGTTCCAGTCGATCAACTCGCTGGCGATCATCGTGCTGGCGCCGCTGATGGCGTTGCTGTGGACGAAGCTGGGGGAGCGGCAGCCGTCGACCCCGCAGAAGTTCGTCGGCGGGCTGTTCTTCGTCGGCGTCTCGTTCCTGTGGGTCGTGGTGTCGAAGTTCGTCGCCGGCGACGGCAAGCACCTGCCGATCCTGCTCGCGCTGGTGTTCGTGATCATGACCTTGGGCGAGCTGATGCTCTCGCCGGTCGGCCTGTCGGCGAGCACCAAGCTGGCGCCGAAGGTCTTCGCCTCCCAGACCATGGGCCTGTACTTCCTCGCCCCGGCGATGGGACAGGGCCTCGGCGCCCAGGTGGTGAAGCTGTACTCGGTGGACAACCAGCCGATCTACTTCGGCATCGTCGGCGTGGCCACGATCGGCTGCGCGGCGCTCCTCCTGATCGGTTCGAAGAGCATCAAGCGCTACATGCACGGCGTGAACTGATGTGACAGCAAAAGGCCGGCCCCGACGATCTCGGGGCCGGCCTTTTTCAGCGCAGGTCGAAGGTCCGGGCCTTCTCCGGGGCCGCCGGGTCCGGGTCCGCGTGGCCCGGGACCGCGACGTTCGCGTTCGGCAGCTCGCCCCGGACCAGGTAGTCGGTGCCGATCCGGTCCACCTCGGCGTTCCCGGCCATCGCCCACACCCCGTGCTTGCCCGCGTCCTTCTCGGTGACCAGCACCGACGACGGCAGCGACCGGTGCATCTCCACCGCGCCCGTGTACGGGGTGGCCACGTCGTGCTCCGAGTTGAACAACAGCATCGGCGGCAGCCCCGCCCCGGTGATCTTGAGCGGCTGCTGCCGGGGCGCGTGCCACACCCGGCAGGGAGCGACGGTCCAGCTGTTGTACCAGGCGGCAAACGGGTGGTCGGCGGCCAGCTCCGCGGAGTCGCGCTCCCACTCGCTGCGGCGGGTCGGCCACGAGGCGTCCACGCACTCCACGGCGTTGTAGATGGCGTTGCTGTTCTCCGCCGCCGCGTCCTTCGTCGACACCTTCGCGACGAGCTTGCGGTCGTCGTTGCGGAGGTGGAAGTCGGCGACCGCCTCGGCGAGCCCGGCCCAGTTGCTCTCGCTGTAGAGGGCGCTGAAGGTGATGTCGGTGAGTTCCGACGGGCCGAACACGCCGCGCGCAGCCTTGCGCAGCTCGGCCCGGACGCCGTCCCAGACCGCCTGCACCTGGCCGCGGTCGGTGCCGAGGTGGAACACCTGGTCGTGCTGGGCGATCCAGTCGAAGTAGTGGCCCAGCCGCCGCTGCGCGGCGACGTCCTGGTTGAGGTTGTTGCGGTACCAGACCTCGGAGGTGTCCGGGTTGACCGCGCTGTCCAGGATCATCCGGTCCACGCGCTCCGGGAACAGCTGGCCGTACACCGCGCCGAGGTAGGTGCCGTAGGAGTAGCCGAGATAGCTGATCTTCTGCTCGCCGAGCGCGTCCCGGATCCGGTCCATGTCCCGGGCGTTGGTCGGCGTGTTCAGGTGCGGCAGGTACTTGCCGGCCCGCTGCGCGCATCCGTCAGCGTATTCCTGGGCGCGCTGCCAGTTCTGCTCCCGGGTCTGCGGCGAGTCCGGATCGGGCAGCGGGTGCTGCCAGTAGGTCGCCGGGTCGACGCAGCTGATCGGGGTGCTGTGCGCGGAGTTGCGGGTGTCGAACCCGATCAGGTCGTAGGCGTCGAGCACGTCGGCGGGCAGCCGGCCGGACAGCGAGCCGGCGAAGGTCGCGCCCGGCCCGCCCGGTCCACCGGGGTTGACCAGGAGCGTGCCGCGCCGGGCCTCGGGCTTGCGCGCCGGCGACTTCGAGACCAGCAGCTGCAGCTTCTCGCCGTTCGGCGCGGCGTAGTCCAGCGGGACGTCGAGGTTGGCGCACTGCAGCCGCGGGTGGGACTGGCTGATGTCCTGCGGGCACGCCCCGAACTGCAGGCCGGGCGCGGCCTGGGCGGTCGCCCCCGGGGCCGCGGTGCCGGCCAGCACCGCCGCCCCGGCGAGGCCGAGTGCGATCGAACGCTTCACGGGCGTCTCCTAGCAGAATGGGACCGGGTCAGGGCGGAGCGTAATCGGTGGTCCGGTTCCGTACCTGGCAGCGAAAGTCCGTGTCCCCCGGTCGATTCCGGATCAAGCGGCCCGCAAGGCGGCGGCGACGCGGACGACGTCCGCCTCGGTGGTGCGCCAATTGCTGAAAGCCGCGCGCAAACCGGGCGTTCCCTTGTAGACGGTCGGGGTGAGGAGCGCTTCCCCGGATCCGGCGACGGAGCGGACCAGCGCGTCGACCCGCTCCGCGGTCGGATCGTCCGCGAGGGTGAAGCAGACGACGTTGAGGCGCACCGGTGCGAGCAACCGCAGGTGCGGCATCCCGGCGATCCGATCGCCGAGGTCGCGTGCCAGTGCGACGTCGCGTTCGACGATCTCGCGGTGCCCCTGCCGCCCGTAGGCGGCGAGCGTGAACCAGGCCGGCAGGGCGCGCAGCCGGCGCGAGTTCTCCGGTGTGAGGTGGACGAAGTCCGGGTCCTCGGTGATCTGGCCCAGGTACGCGGCCGCGTTCTGGAACACCCGAACCTGCAGGTCCCGCCGCCGGGTGAACTGGATGGCGCTGTCGTAGGGCACGTTGAGCCACTTGTGCAGGTCCGCGCACACCGAATCGGCCTCGTCGATGCCGGCGACCAGTTCGGCGTGCCGCGGGGACAGCGCGGCGAAGCCCCCGAAGGCGGCGTCGACGTGCAGCCAGAACGGGAAGCGCCGCCGCAATTCGGCGATCGCCCGCAGGTCGTCGAAGTCCACGGTGTTGACCGTTCCCGCATTGGCCACCACGATCGCGGGCCGCCCGTCGAGCGCGGCGAGTTCCGCGGCGAGCCGATCAACGTCGACCGCCTCCCGCTCCGGCAGCGTGGCCACCTCGCGAACGCAACCGCGGCCCAGGCCGAGCATCGACAGTGCCTTGTAGACACTGGAATGCGGGCTGCCGGAAAACACCGGGACGTTCCCGAGCGCGGCCACGCCGTCTTGCGCCACGGACACGCCGAGCTGTTCGCCGACCCATTCGCGGGCGATCGCCAGTCCGACGAGGTTCGACATCGTCGCGCCGCTGACGAACGCGCCCTCGTGCGCCGTGCCGAGGCCGAACAGCTCGCGCAACCAGCCGGTCGCTTCGCGCTCCAGGTCCAGCGCCGACGAGTCGCCGCCGGTCGCCGCGTTCTGGTCGAACGCGCTGGTCAGCCAGTCGCCCGCCACGGCAGCCGGGGTTGCGCCGCCGGTCACGAACCCGAGGTAGCGCGGCCCGGCGCTGCCGGAGAAACCCGGTGCCCAGCGGCTCCGGAACCGTTCGAGGGCGTCTTCGGCGCCGACGCCGGAGTCGGGCAGCGGCGCAGGATTCGGTGGTGCCGGCGGTGCGGCGGCCGGCCGGTCCGCGATCCCGGACAGCGCCTCGACGGCGCATCGCCGGGCGCTGTCGAGCAGCTCGGGAAACCGGGCGAGGTCTTCGGAGAGCTTCGGGTGCAATGCGACGTCCTTCGTGAGCGTTTGATCCGGTAAGAACCGGAAAACCCGCTCACGACCGTAACGAAGCAGGCGCGCGGCGGCGCGGTCCAATCCGGATCGACTGGACTGCCCGGCAGCTCAGGCGGCGGGTTGTTTTTCGTGGGTGGTCGCGGGGAGTTCGCGCGCCAGGTCTTCGACGACCTGGGTCGTGCGGTCCAGCCAGCGGATGGTGCGGTGCAGGGAGGTGGGGCCGTCGGTCAGCGATTCGGCGATGTCGTGCAGCGCGTCGGCCGTGCGGTGCGCCGAGGTGATCGCCGCCTCGAAGCTGACCTGGCCCTCGTCGGTCAGCGACTCCACCGCGTCGGCCAGCGCCCACAGCAGCTCGGCCAGCCGGTTGCGGGTGTCGTCGTCGACCATGTCCACAGTGGAGGACAGCGCGACCGCCAAGTTGCGCACGTAGTAGGCGCAGCCGCTGAGCATCGCCACCGATCGCTGGACCTGGCTGCGCCGGGAGCGCAGCCGGTAGTTGGTCAGCGGTTTCGCGCTGTTGATCACCCGCTGCAGCCCGTCGTCGAGCTCGCGCATCGACTCCTGCAGCCCGGCGACCGTGCCGTGCTCGCTGATCTCGGTGCCGGTGCCGCGCAGGAAGTCCCGCAACGACAGCAGGAAGTCCTGGATGTTGGTGCGCACCACGAAGCGCGTGCGGGTGGGCAGCACGAACACCGCTGCCAGCACGCCCGCCGCCGCGCCGACCGCGGTCTCCCAAAGCCGCGTCTCCAGGACGGCCTCGTCGAAGGTGCCGAGCATCCCGTAGAGCGCGCCGAGCAAGGTGGTGATGAAGAACGTCATCACCGCGTACGAGTAGCCGGCGAAGTAGAAGCCCAGGAACACGCAGACCAGGATCATCGCGATCTCGGCCAGCGTGTTGCCGGAGATCTGCGCGGCGACCAGGATGCCCGCGACCACGCCGAGCATGGTGCCCGCGGTGCGCTGCCACGCCCGCACCAGCAGCTCGCCGCGGCTGTTGGTGCTGATGAACACGACGAACGCGGTGATCACCGCCCAGTACCACCGGTTCGGCGAGACCAGCTGGCCGAGCATGATCGCCAGCCCGGTCGCGCAAGTCACCTGGATCGCCATCCGCAGCTCGGGCCGCCGCCGCAACCCGGTCTCGTCGTCTTCGGCAGGCTCCGGTTCTCCGGCCGGTTCCGGCGGTGCCTCGTCCCGGCGTTCGCCGCCGAGTTCGCCGGTCGCGTCGGCCAGCTCCGCGAGCCCGGCGCCGAGCCGCCGCACCGCCATCGCGATCTCCACCGAACCCTGCTGCTCGATCCGCTCGGCGACCAGCCGGGTGGCCTCCCGGATCTCCTGCGGCTCGGTGTTCAGCACCGCGATCAGCGCGCTGATCGCGTGCGGCGCGGTGGCACCGCCGCTGGGGTGGTCGACGAGCCGCATCAGTGGGGTGAGCAGGTTCTCGGCCGCGAGCTCGACGTCGAGGATGCGCTGCCGGAGCAGCTCGCGGCCCGCCTCGTCGAGGTCGTCGAGCTGGCCGACGGTGTTCTCCAGCATCAGCGAGGTCTCGTTGAGTCGGACGGAGCGGTTGTGCAGTTCGCGGCGCCGCTGCGCCGAATCCGGGTGCTCGGCGACGTCGCGCACCGCGTGCAGGAGGCCGTGCACCTGGGCGCGCAGCGTGTGGCGGCCGCGTTCGAGCACGCCTTCGGGATCGTCCCGCAGCACCAGGAACCGCATCGCGAACGCGGCCAGCGCGCCGGTCACCGCCGCCGCGATCAGCGCGGGCAGCTGCGGCAGCTGAGGGCGCAGGAACATCGCGAAGAAGTAGCCCATGAACGCGACCATGCCCAGCGGGAAGAACCGCGGGCCGAACCGGCGGATGTAGGTGGCCGCGAAGATGACCACCAGGAACAGCAGGCTGTGCACCAGCGGCCACGACGCGGTGAGGATCGACAGCAGCAGCGCGAGCACCGCGGGCAGCGGCATCAGCAGGTTGGTGATCTTCTGCTGCCGCCGGTCCGGGTCGTTGATGCCGAGCGAGGAGTTGATCGCCACCACCGCCGCCAGCATGGCCAGCGGCAGCGGCTGCCCCCACCACGCCAGCAGCGGCAGCACCACCACGAGCGAGAGCGCGACGGACAGCGTCACCCGGGCCGCGGTGCGCAGTCGGCGCAGGGCCGGGTCAGAAGCAAGGAAGCGGTTCCACCACTCGCTCCACATGCGCCGTGCGCTCCTTCGGGGTATGCGCCGAATCCGGATGGTCCTCCCGGGCTCGGCCGTTCGCGGTAGCGAGATTACCCGGGCGTGCCGCGCCGGTCAGCTGCCGCGATGGCGGCGGACGCTCTCCTCGACGAGGTCCAGCACCGCGGGGAGGTGTTCCGCGGGCAGGCCCATCGCCAGGTGGGACACGAGTCCCTCCAGCACCAGCTCAAGGTAGGCGGTCAGCACGTCGACGTCGACGTCGTCACGGAGGTTCCCGGCGTCGCGCTGCCACTTCAGCCGGGCGCGGGTGGCGGCGGTCAGCTGCTCGGAGCGCTGTGCCCAGCGCGCCCGGAACTCCTCGTCGGTGCGCAGCCGGCGCGACACCTCCAGGCGGGTGCCCAGCCAGTCCGCGCCGGGCGCGCTGCTGGTGCCGTCGGCGGGCTCGTCGAGCAGGTTGCGCATGACCTGCACCAAGCCCTGCTCGGCCACCACGTCGGCCATCCGGGTCGCGTCGTCCTCGGCCAGCGCGAGGAACAGCGACTCCTTGTCCTTGAAGTGGTGGAAGATCGCGCCCCGGGACAGGCCGGTCGCTTCTTCCAGTCGCCGCACGGTGGCGCCTTCGTAGCCGAAGCGCGCGAAGCACGACCGGGAGCCGTCGAGGATCTGACGGCGCCGGGCGTCGAGGTGGTCTTGGCTGACCCGAGGCATGACCTGATCGTCCCAGGTCCGGTCGCCACTTTGCAATCCGTACGTACGTTTTGCTGCGCGGGTCCCAGCCGATGGGCGACCTCCCGATCATATGGTCGCCGAGGACGGCGGAACCGTTACTCGCACGCGGCGCTCGAGATCTGGGAAAAGCAGGCAGGGAAAGAGGTTTCTCGTATTGCTCGTAGCAGTTCTCCGGATCAAGAACAAGGGTCGCGGGCGTCAGGGGGGAGCGGTAGCGTCGGTAACCGGCCAATTACAGGGGGTGATCAAAATGCCCACTACGACCGACCCCGCAGCCGCCGACTTCCCGGCCTCCCGGGTCCGCACCAGGGCCGAGGCGGAGGCCTACGTCGCGTCGGTGTGCTTCAAGCACGGTCCGCCGCGACTGATGGGCATCGAACTCGAATGGACCGTGCACCACTCCGACGATCCGGGCCGAACGCTCGACGCCGCGACGCTGATCGCCGCACTCGGCCCACACGCTCCGCGCTCCCTGGTCCCGGACAGCCCGCACCGCGAATTGCCCAACGGCTCGGTGCTCACCGTCGAACCCGGCGGCCAGGTCGAGATCTCCAGCCTTCCCACCACGTCCATGCAGTCGCTGTTCAGCGTCGTCGCCGCCGATGCCGAGTACGTCGAGCGCCGGCTGCGCGCCGCCGGGCTGGTGCTCGGCGAGCAGGGCACCGACCCGTGGCGGTACCCGAACCGGATCCTGCAGGTGCCGCGCTACGCCGCGATGGAAACCGCCTTCGACCGCATCGGCCTGGACGGCCGGTTGATGATGTGCAGCACTGCTGGCGTGCAGGTCTGCCTCGACGCCGGCGAACCGGACCGGGTGGCCGCCCGCTGGGCGGCGCTGCACGCGCTGGGGCCGGTGATGATGGCGACGTTCGCGAACTCGCCGATGCTGTTCGGCGAGCGCACCGGCTGGGTGTCCACCCGCACCCGCGCGCTGCTGCGCACCGATCCGCCGCGCACCCGGCCCGGCCCGATCACCGTCGACCCGGCGGCCAGCTGGGCCAAGCGGGTGCTCGACACCGCGATCGTGTGCCTGCGCCGCGACGGCGGTGACTGGACGGCGCCCAGCGGCATCAGCTTCGCGGAGTGGATCCACGGCGCGCTGCCGGATCCGCCCACCCGCGACGACCTCGACTACCACCTGTCCACGGTGTTCCCGCCGGTCCGGCCGCGCGGCTACTTCGAGGTCCGCTACCTCGACGCGCAGCCCGGCCAGGACTGGATGCTGCCCGCGGGCGCGCTGATCGCGCTGTTCCGCGACGAATCCACTGTGGACAAGGTGCTGGCGATGACGTCCCCGGCGGTCGGCCGGTGGGTGCACGCCGCGCGGCACGGACTGCTGGACCCGGCGTTGGCGCGCAGCGCCAGCGACGTGTTCGAGCTGGCGTGCCGGCACTTGGAGGAGCCGGACAGCCCGGCGGGGCTGGCCGGGCGGCTGGCGGATTTCGTGGCGCGGCGGCTCGCCGCGCCCGGCGACCGCTGACGAAACCGGAGGTGACCGGTGGAAAGCACGCAAGATCTGGCCGATCTGGGGATAGCCGACCTGCGCGCGCACGTGGCCGCGGAGCTGGCGCGCACCCGGCAGCGCAGCGCCGGGCTGACCGACTCGGTCGACGACGAGGACCTCGTCAAGCAGCATTCGCCGTTGATGTCGCCGCTGGTCTGGGACCTGGCGCACATCGGCAGCCAGGAGGAGTTGTGGCTGGTGCGCGACGTCGGCGGCGCGCCGGCGATCCGCCCGGAGATCGACGACCTCTACGACGCGTTCCAGCACGCCCGCGTCGACCGCCCGCAGCTGCCGCTGCTGGGCCCGGCCGAGGCGCGCGAGTACGTCGGTACGGTGCGCTCGAAGGTCTTCGACCTGGTCGACGGCGTCCCGCTGGAGGGGCGGCGGCTGGTCCGGCAGGCGTTCGCCTTCGGCATGATCGTGCAGCACGAGCAGCAGCACGACGAGACGATGCTGGCCACCCACCAGCTGCGGGACGGCCCGCCTGCCCTCGCCGCCGCACCGCCACCGTCCGATGTGGACGTCCTGCCGCCCGAGGTGTTCGTGCCCGGCGGGCCGTTCACCATGGGCACCTCCGCGGAGCCCTGGGCGCTGGACAACGAGCGGCCGGCGCATCAGGTCCACGTCGACGACTTCTACCTCGACAGCACGCCGGTCACCAACGGCGCGTACCTGGCGTTCATCGACGCCGGCGGCTACGACGATCCGCGCTGGTGGAGCGACGCGGGCTGGACGTACCGGCAGCGGGTCGGCCTGCGGGCGCCGCGGTTCTGGTGGCTGGAGGGCCACCGGTGGCTGCGCCGCCGGTTCGGCCACGTCGAGCCGGTGCCGCCGGAGGAGCCGGTGGTGCACGTCAGCTTCCACGAGGCCGAGGCGTACGCGGCGTGGGCGGGCAAACGGCTGCCCACCGAGGCCGAGTGGGAGAAGGCCGCGCGGTTCGATCCAGCCAGCGGCCGGTCCCGCCGGTACCCGTGGGGCGACGCCGACCCGCGGCCCGAGCACGCCAACCTGAGCCAGCGGCACCTGCAGCCGGCGCCCGCCGGGGCGTATCCGGACGGGGCCGCGCCGTGCGGCGCGCGGCAGCTCATCGGCGACGTCTGGGAGTGGACGGCGACGGACTTCCTGCCGTATCCGGGGTTTTCGGCGTTCCCGTACCGCGAGTACTCCGAAGTTTTCTTTGGACCCGACTACAAGGTGCTGCGCGGCGGCTCGTTCGGCACCGACGCCGCGGCCTGCCGCGGCACCTTCCGGAACTGGGACTACCCGATCCGGCGGCAGATCTTCGCCGGGTTCAGGTGCGCCCGGACGCCTCGACGCGGGGAGCGCGACTGACCGATGTGCCGGCACGTGGGATACCTGGGGCCAGCGGTGTCGCTGGCGGAACTGCTGCTCGAACCGGCCCATTCGCTGCTGGAGCAGACGTGGGCGCCCAACGACATGCGCGGCGGCGGCACGATCAACGCCGACGGCTTCGGCGTCGGCTGGTACCGGCCGGACGGCGCGGTCGCCCGCTACCGGGCCGCCGTTCCGATGTGGACGGACGAATCGTTCCGGCAGACGGCCGCGGACGTGCGCAGCGGCGCGGTGGTCGCGGCGGTCCGCTCGGCGACCGTCGGCATGCCGGTGACGCCGGGCGCGTGCGCGCCGTTCACCGATGGCGCCTGGCTGTTCAGCCACAATGGCCGGGTCACCGGCTGGCCGGATTCGCTGGCGAAGCTCGCCGCCGGGCTGGAGGTCGTGGACCTGCTGACGCTGGAGGCGGCCACCGACTCGGCGCTGCTGTGGGCGCTGCTGCGGCAGCGGCTGGCCGAGGGCGAGGAGCCGGACCGGGCGGTGCGGGAGCTGGTGTGCGAGGTCGTCGCCGCCGCGCCGGATTCGCGGCTGAACCTGCTGCTCTCCGACGGCGTCCGGCTGATCGCCACCACCTGGACGCACGCGTTGTGGATGCGGCGGAGCGAGGCGTCGGTGACGGTGGCGTCGGAGCCGTTCGGCCCGGAAACCGGGTGGGTGGAGGTCCCGGACCGGTGCCTGCTCGTCGCGGACACCGCGGATGCGCGGGTGACGTCGTTGTCGGAGTTGTCGATGGGGGAGCGATGAGCGAACCGGAACTGGTCGTCCGATTCACCGAGGAAGACGCGGCCCGGGCGCTGCGCGCCGATGTCCGGGAAGGCCTGACCGACAGCCCGAAGTGGTTGTCGCCCAAGTGGTTCTACGACGCGACGGGCAGCGACCTCTTCGAGCGGATCACGACCCTGCCGGAGTACTACCAGACCCGCGCCGAGCAGCAGATCCTGCAGCGGTGCGCGCTGGAGATCGCCGAGATCACCGGCGCGGCCACCCTGGTCGAGCTCGGGTCGGGATCGTCGGAGAAGACCCGGCTGCTGCTGGAGGCGTTGCGCAAGACCGAAACGCTGGAGCGGTTCGTGCCGCTGGACGTCTCCGGATCGGCGCTGCACGCCGCCGTGGAATCCATCGCGCTGGACTACCCGGAACTCCGGGTGCGCGGCGTCGTCGACGACTTCACCAGCGGCCTGTCCGCGCTGGACGAAGGAGCCGGGCGGCTGGTCGCGTTCCTGGGCGGCACCATCGGGAACCTGCTGCCGGCCGAGCGCGCGGGCTTCTTCGCCGCCGTGCGCGCGGCGCTGCGACCGGGCGAATGGCTGCTGCTGGGCACCGACCTGGTGAAAGATCCCGGGCGGCTGGTACGCGCCTACGACGACGCGCAGGGCGTGACCGCGGAGTTCAATCGCAACGTGCTGCGGGTGCTCAACCGGGAGCTCGGCGCCGACTTCGCGCCCGAGCGGTTCCGGCACGTGGCCCTGTGGAACGTCGAGCAGGAGTGGATCGAGATGCGGCTGCGGGCCGACCGGCCGATGCGCGTCCGGCTGCCGGAGCTGGGGCTGGGCGTGGACTTCGCCGACGGCGAGGAGATCCGCACCGAGATCTCGGCGAAGTTCCGGCACGACCGGGTCCGCGACGAGCTCGCGGTGGCCGGCTTCGAACTGCGCCACTGGTGGCTGGACGACGCCGAGGACTTCGCGCTGTCGCTGGCCGCGGCGCGGTAGAGCCGGACGGTGAAAATCCTGGTGATCACTCCACCAGCGGGTGATCACGGTGGCGCGCGCGGACCGGGGCACGAGTATTGCGGTGTCAGCGTCCGATTTTCCCAGAAAGGGACGATTTCGATGCGTCTTCGCGCAACTGTCGCCGCCACACTCGGTGCGGCGGGTCTGCTGCTCTCGCTGCCGGGCTCCGCGCTCGCCGCGGACGGCGAGTTCAGCTACTGGGTCGAGGGGACCAACGCGTACCACCAGCGCGCGCTCTTGGACCCGGCCGGGCGGCTCTGCCACCGGCTCGACCTGCCGAACCCGCAAACGCCGGCCTACGGTGTGCGCAACAACACCGACGCGACGGCGATCGTCTTCCTGGACGAGAACTGCGCCAGCGACGTGTACCACTACGTCCTGCAGCCGGGGCAGCAGGCCCCGAACGGCGTCGCGGTGCGTTCCGTGATCTTCTCGCGCTGATCGTCGCAGCCGACCGCACCCGCCCGGCCTCCGGGCGGGTGCGGTTCTGCTATCCGGAGCCGAGGCGTGGTCTCGCCGGGCCGCCGGGGGCGCTGAGGCAGCCCATGCACGGCAGCCGGCCGGTTGCGCGGACACCTCGGCGATGTTCGCGGGGATCTCCACGCCGCAGTACGTGAGCCAGTGTTCCGGGATGCCGCCGGGGGAGACCGCGAGGTGTGATTGGCGGCCGGCTTCGCTGACGACCCCAAAGGCGAAGCGCACCACCACGGTGCGGGTCATGACGGGACTCCGTTGAGCCGCTCGGCCGCTTGCAGGCAGTCCGGGCAGGTCGGCCACAGCCAGTCCAGTTCGGTGCGCCCGGCCGTGGAAACGGTCCGCTGGCAAAGGGCTTCGACGGATTCCCCGTCCCGATTGCGCTGCCCGCCCGGCAGCGTTCCCGCGACGGCGTGCCGCTGGTGCTCGGCAGGTTGCCAGTGGTGCTTGGGTCGAAACATCTTGCCCACCTCCGCGGACGGGACTGGCGCGCGGGGGACGCGTGACGCCCGGTGGACCGGCAATGACCCGTTCGGCCCAACGTCCTCCTGCGGCAATGATCGACCATTCACCCGAACGGCTGGCGAATCGGGGTCGGTGTGCACGCACCGTCGTCAGATCAGGGCGCGGGCGATGAGGAACAGCGCGCCGCCGCCGGCGAGCACCAGCACGCACGGCCGCATCCAGCCGGCGTCCAGGAACCGGCGCAACGGCCCGGACAACGCGAACCCGGCGGCCATGAACGGCAGTAGCACCAGGGTGCCGTAGATCTGCGGCAGCCCGATCTGCCCGCCGACGCCCAGCGCCACCAGCGACAGGACGCCGCCGAAAGTCATGTACGCGGCCAGCGTCGCGCGGATCCGCGGACCGGCCTCGTGCTGGTAGAGCAGCGCGACCGGCGGCGCGCCGATGGACGACGCGGTGCCCAGCACTCCGCCGACGAATCCCGCGGCCACCAGCGCCGGGCCGGTGGGGCGCGGCCGCCAGGACAGCATCGAGGCGAGCACGCACAGCAGCACGAATCCGCCCACCGCGAGGGAGAATCCGCGGTCGGACAGCATCGCCACGGCCAGCGTGCCCAGCACCGTGCCGGGAGCGCGGCCCGCGACCGCGAAGCCCGTGCCGCGCCAGTCGATGTCGCCGAACTCGCGGCGCATCGCCAGCACCGAAAGGAGCAGCGAGCAGGTCAGCAGCGGAACCGGGACCAGC
This sequence comes from Saccharopolyspora sp. NPDC050389, assembly GCF_040655595.1. Taxonomy (NCBI): domain Bacteria; kingdom Bacillati; phylum Actinomycetota; class Actinomycetes; order Pseudonocardiales; family Pseudonocardiaceae; genus Saccharopolyspora; species Saccharopolyspora sp. NPDC050389. The sequence goes on along the minus strand of NZ_JBFAKG010000049.1, from coordinate 28,208 downwards.
TCGGGATCGATGATGGCCAGCAGTGGCACGGCGAGCAGGTTCATCCCCAGGCCCGCGCTGCCTTGCACGATCGCGCCGACGAACACCACCAGGACGGCGATGATCAGCGCGAAAACCGGTGACACCAGCGCCCTTTCTGTTCCGCGACGAGAGCCGTCGAAGGCCGTTTTTCGCGGCGGTGGCGACGAATTGTGTTCAGGGCCGGCCGCGCACCGACAGCCACTGGGGGGAGGTGCCATCAGTACGCGGCCAGCGGCCCAAGGCTACACCCGGCGCCGCGGCGTCCTTCTCCGGCGGGCGCGAACTTGCGGCTGGGGCTGGGAAAACGGCTGGATGGCGGAGCTCCGGGGCAGGAACAGCAGGGCGGACAGCCCGGCGAGCAGGGCGCAGGCGGCGGCCACCAGGACGCTCAGGTGCAGTCCTTCGACGAGCAGCCGCGCGCTGACGTCGAAGGCCGGTTGCCGGAGGTCGAGCGGGAGCCGGTCGATGATCGACAGATCTCCGCTGGACAGCGGGTTGATCGCGTCCGCGGGGAGCGCCGGCAGCCGGGCGGGCAGTTCCGTTCGCAGGTGTGCGACGAGCAGCGTGCCGCACACGGCGACGCCGAACACGCTGCCCAGCTGCCGGAAGGTGTTGGAGATTCCCGATGCGGCACCGGCTTGCTCGGGCGGAACCGCGCTCAGCAGTGCCACGGTGGCGGGCGCGCCGACCAGGGACACCCCGGCGCCGAGCAGCGCGAGCGCCCACCAGTACTGCCCGTAGCCGGTGCCGACGCCGAGCCAGGTGAGGGCCAGCAGGCCGATGGTGGTCAGCGCCGAACCGGCGACGATCGGCGGCCGCGGCCCCAGCCGGGCGGCCAGCACGCTGGCCAGGTAGGAGAAGACCATGATGGCCAGGTTCAGCGCCAGGAACCGCAGCCCGGCCGCGGCGGCGCTGAGCCGGTTCACCTGCTGCAGATAGAGGGTGAGCAGGAAGATGCCGCCGTAGAGGCCGAGCAGTCCGAACAGGTTGACCGCCCCGGCGACCAGCACCACCGGGCTGCGGAACAGCCGGATCGGCACCATCGGATCTGGATGCCGCAGTTCCCAGCGCACGAAGACGACCAGGCCGGCGGCGGCCACCACGAGCGCGGCCACGACGGGTGTGGCCGTCCAGTCGCGCCCACTTTCGATCAGCGCGTAGGTGAGCGCGGCGATCGATGCGGCGAACAGCAGCTGTCCCAGCGGATCGAGCGAACGAGTCCCTTGTGGACTGTGCGCGGGGAGCAGTCGCCGGAGGACGAGCGCGGCGCCGACGCCGACCGGGATGTTCACCCAGAAAATGCTCGGCCAGCCGAAGGCGCCGACCAGGGCGCCGCCGAGCAGCGGCCCGACCGCGAGCGCCAGCCCGCCGATGCCGGCCCAGGTGCCGATGGCCTTCGCACGCGCTCGCGGTTCCGGGAACACCGTGCTGATCAGCGCCAACGACACCGGGACCAGCGCGGATCCCGCGGCGCCCTGCAGGATGCGTGCCGCCAGCAGCGTCTCGAAGGTCGGCGCGAGCGCGCACAGCGCGGAGGCGGCGGTGAACGCGACGAGCCCGCCGAGGAACAGCCGCCGGTGGCCGAAGCGGTCGCCGAGGGTGCCCGCGGTGAGCAGCAGCCCGGCGAGCATCAGCGTGTAGCCGGCGACGATCCACTGCAGGTCGCCGACGCCGACGCCGAGGCGCGCCTGCATGTCAGGCAGGGCGATGGCCACGATTGTCGCGTCGAGCTGAACCAGGAAGGCGCCGCTGCTGATCAGCGCCAGCAGCAGCCGCCGATGACGGGTGGGGACAGGGGAATTCGGCATTCGGGAGAACCTCGCGGAGTGATCGGACGGCGCGAGCGCGCCGCCGCGAACGCTAACTGAATGAGGTTCAGTCAGTCAATGAACGCCGCTCAGTGAGCGTCGTTCAGTCGGATGCTATGCTGGCGCCCGCCCCGCAGCAGGAAGGTCGCCGAGATGTCCGCACGAGCACCGGCACGTCGCCGCCGGGTGACCATGAGCCCCGAGGACCGGCGCGAAGCGATCCTGCAGGCCGGCACGGAGGTCTTCTCGACCACGGGCTTCGCGAAGGCCACGATGGCGGAGGTGGCCCGGGCCGGCGGGATCGCCCAGGGCACCATCTACCTCTACTTCGAATCGAAGGAACATCTGCTCGCCGCCGTCTGGGAACGCTACGTCGAAGGCATCCTGGAGATCGCCGACCGGGTGCTGGCCGGCGACGGGTCGAGGTGGTCCACATTGGACGAGCTGTGGGCGGCGCTGCTGGAACACGCGGTGCGCAACGCCGAACTGCACCGCACGGTCTACGGTTCGGCCAACGCCAAGGCCCTGGAGCTGTGCAAGGACATCAACCGCCGGGTGATCGACCGGATCGGCGACTTCGTCGCGGAAGGCGTGCCCGACGGCACCTTCGCACCGGACGCGCCCACGGCGTTCCGGATCGTGTACCACGGCGTGGACGGCCTCCTCGACGAACTGATCGCCACCGGAGCCGAGATCGACGTCGCGGACCTGACGAAGAAAACCCAAACCCTCACTCGCCGAACCCTGAGCCCCCAGCCCTGACCCGGCGAGGTGCATGCTCACTGCCTAGGAGCACGGGGGCGTGGGCACGGGACCGTGAGTCTTTTGGGTTGCTATAGCAGCCCAAAAGACTCACGGGTGTATCTGATCGGCGGGTCGGCGTCTCTATACCGGTGTGTCTCTTTCCATCAAGGAATCAGATCTGGCGGAGTGGCAGCTCCTGGACCGTCGCCAGCATTCCGTTTTCACCCGCAAGCAACTCCGGGCTTTCGGTGTCAGCTACGCCGCCCTGCGGTCGAACATCGACGCGGGACGCTGGCAACGCGTCCATCGCGGGGTGATCGCGCTTTTCAGCGGCCCGCTCCCACGGGAGTCGAGAATTGCGGCCGCATTGCTGTACGCCGATCTCCCAGCAGTTCTCAGCCACCGCACCGCCGCCCAGGAATGGGGCTGGTATCCCGTGGACGACGGTGCCATCCACGTCACGGTGCCCTATGGGACGTCGCACAAGCCGCAACGCGATGTCGTGATCCATCGCAGCCGAGCGTTCAAGCACATTCAGTCGTCCTACGAGCCACCGCGAACGTCCCGCGCGGATACCGTCATCGACCTGGCCGCCGCCGAGCCCTCTGAAGAGGAGGCTGCGCGAACCCTGCTCGAAGTCGCCTCGGCAAACCGGGTCGGGGCCGACGAAATCCGCGTGCGAATGGAAGAACGGCGACCCTACCGATATCAGGCTCGCCTCGAACGCGCCGTTCGACTGCTAGGCGAAGGGCTCACATCCTTGCTGGAAACCCGGTATTTCCTGAACGTCGAGCGGGCGCACGGAATACCCAGCGGGCTGCGCCAGGTGCCCGTCGCAGCCTTTGGTCGGAAGCTCATCGAGGATTGCGCTTACGAGAACATCGGGGTGCGGCTGATAGTTCGCCTGGACGGCCGCGCCTACCACAGCGACGCAGAAACGGCGTTCCGCGACCGCAGGCGGGACAACGCGGCGGAGCTCAGCGGAACGGCACGGCTGGTGTACGGCTGGCAGGACGTCAATCGCAACCCGTGCGCAGTTGCGCGCGAGGTCATGACGGTGCTCCGCAGAAAAGGTTGGCAAGGGCCGACCATGCGGTGCGATAGGTGCATCGGCCCGTGAGCACGGGGCCGTGAGTCCGCGGCTCCGTGGTTCCCGCCGATCCTGTTCTCGCTGATCGCGCTGTTCGC
>NZ_JBFAKG010000049.1:0-24437 GCF_040655595.1 Saccharopolyspora sp. NPDC050389 | reverse complement strand
CTGAAGACGACCTCGAGCACGCCGGGCTGGTGGTTCTCGAAGGTCAGCGCCGAGAAAACCTTGTACTGGCCCCGTTGCGGGTTTCGGAGAAGCCCGGAAGTTGCGGCCCCGGCTTCACGTTCTGTTGTGGAGGTCTCGGGCGAGGAGCGCGACGTGTAGTGACACCAGGGATTCCGGGGCGCTCAGTGAGACTCCCAGTAGCTGCTCGATGCGTGCCAGTTGGGCGTAGTAGGCCGTTCGGGAAAGGTGTGCCGCCGTGGCTGCCGCGGACTTGTTCCCGCCGTGGCGGCAGAGCGATCGCAGCGCGTCCAGCAGCCTTTCGTTGGACATGATCGGCCCCAGCTCTCGTTCTGCGAACGCGATCAGGCGCTCGTCGCCGCGCAGCAGGTGCAACAGCCCGCGCAGCCGCACGTCGTCCAGGCGGTGGAATTCTCGGCCGCCGTCGTCGATGTGCAACGCCGCCTCCGCGACCTGCGCCGCCTCGGTCAGCGTCCGGCGCGCCCCGGCGATCGAGCCGACGACGCTGCCGACCGCTATCACCACCTGCAGCGAATGCGTGCCCGCGGACCGGCGGACATCCGCCGCCAGGCGGGTCAGCACGGCGTCGGCGTCGGGTGTTCGCAGCGCCACCAGGGCTTGGACGGTGATGTCGTCGACGACACCCACCAGCACCGGCAGCTTCGCCTTGCGCGCGGCGAGTGCCGTCGCCTCGGCGAGATCCCGCAGCACCTGCTGGGTTTCCAGCGCCGGTGCGACCGTCGTCGTGGTGTGCGGGCGGACCGCGATGCCCACCAGCGGCCCGTCGAGCGGCACGCCGACGCCCGCGGCCCGCGCCGCCAGGTCGGCGGTGTCGGCGTTGCCCGCGAGCAGCTCGGTGATCAGCGTGCGGTGCGTCTGGCGCTCCAGGCTCTCCCGGTCGCGGGTCACCAGCCGGTTCACCGCCAGCGCCGACGCCGCCCGTTCGGCGACCACCACGTGCCGGTGCGGCGGCTCCGGGCCGAGCATCACGAGCCGGCCCCAGTCATCCCCGCGAGCCCCGACCACGGTGGTCAGCCACTGCTGGTCCGGGTTGTAGGAGGTGCGGCCGGACTGCACCACCGAGCGGGAGCGCTCTGCCCACTCCGCCAGCAGCGCCACCGGGTCCTGGCCCGCCGAGTCGTAGGCCAGCACCTGGTGCGCGAGCGTCTCCAACACCACCGGGCGGCCGGCGATCCGTGCCGCTTCCCGCAGCACCGACGCGGGTTCGGCGCCCGAGGTGGTCAGCGCGGTGAACGTCTCGTGGATGGCGTGCGTCGCGCGCAGCTCGGCCAGCTGGGCGTCGCGGATCCGGGCGATCACCGCCTCGGTGACGGCCACGAACTTCGTCTCCTCCGACAGCGTCACCAGCGGCAGGTCGTGCCGGTGCGCCGCGTCCACCAGCGCCGTCGGCACCCGGTCGCGCCACCGGCGCACCAGCTCCACGACAAGCCCGCACGCGCCGACCGCGGCGAGCTCGTCGACGTAGCGCACCAGCCGCGCGGGATCCTCGGGGAGCGCGATGCCGGTGGTCAGCACCAGCTCGCCGCCGCTGAGCAGCGGGGCGATGTCGGCGATCTCCGCGACGTGCACCCAGCGCACCCGCCCGTCCAGGCCGGAAGCGCCGGCCACCACCCGCGGCTTGCCGCGCCGCAGGACCGGCAGCTCCAGCACCTCGGACACGGTCGGCAGCGCCAGCACGTCCGGCGAGATCGGTTTCATCGCGGCATCCATGGTGCACAAACCGTAATACCCGGCGGGCCAGATGAGTACAGGTTGTCCGTGGAAGCGGCCGCCGCGGCCGACGAGACTGGCCGCAGTGGCACACCGACCGCCGAAACCGGCCACGTCTGGAGAGAAGAGGACGCTGATGACGGAATCCTTGTTGGCCAGGCACCGCGCCGCCCTGCCCAGCTGGCTGGCGCTCTACTACGACGAGCCCCTCGAGATCGTCGCGGGCGAGGGGAGGCACGTCACCGATTCCGACGGCAACACCTACCTGGACTTCTTCGCCGGGATCCTGACCAACGCCATCGGCTACGACGTCGCCGAGATCAGCGACGCGATCCGCCGCCAGGTCGACACCGGCATCCTGCACACCTCGACGCTCTACCTGATCCGGCAGCAGGTGGAGTTGGCCGAGCGGATCGGCGAGCTGTCCGGGCTGGCCAACCCCAAGGTGTTCTTCACCAGCTCCGGCACCGAGGCCAATGAGACCGCGCTCATGCTCGCCACCCAGTACCGGCGCAGCAACCAGGTCCTCGCGCTGCGCAACTCCTACCACGGGCGGGCCTTCGGCACCCTCGGCGTGACCGGCAACCGCGGCTGGTCGGCCAGCTCGCTGTCCCCGGTCAAGGTCAGCTACGTGCACGGCGGATACCGCTACCGCAGCCCGTTCCGCGACCTCTCCGACGCCGACTACATCGCCGCCTGCGTCGAGGACCTGCGCGAGGTCATCGAGACCACCACCGCAGGCGACGTGGCCTGCATGATCGCCGAGCCGATCCAGGGCGTCGGCGGCTTCGCCACCCCGCCAGACGGGCTGTTCGGCGCCTTCGCCGAGGTCTTGGACGAGTACGGGATCCTGCTGATCTCCGACGAGGTGCAGACCGGCTGGGGCCGCACCGGCGAGCACTTCTGGGGCATCCAGGCGCACGGCGTGGTCCCGGCGGCGATGACCTTCGCCAAGGGCCTGGGCAACGGGCTGGCCATCGGCGGAGTGGTCGCCGAGGCGGAGCTGATGGACTGCCTGACCGCCAACTCGATCTCCACCTTCGGCGGCAACCCGATCTCCACCGCGGGCGCCGGCGCCGCCCTGGCCTACCTGCTCGACAACGACCTGCAGGGCAACGCCGCGAAGCTCGGCACCCGCCTGCTCGACGGCCTGCGGGCGCACGCCGAGCGGTGCCCGCTGATCGGCGACGTGCGGGGCAAGGGACTGATGATCGGCGTCGAGCTCGTCGAACCCGGCACCCGCACGCCCGCCGCCGCGTCGGCCACGCGGGTGATGGAACTGGCGAAGCAACACGGGCTGTTGGTAGGCAAGGGCGGGCTGCACGGGAACGTCCTGCGCCTCGCACCCCCGATGACGCTGACCGAGGAAGAAGCGGCACAGGCGCTGCAGATCCTCACCGACACGATCACGCTGGCCGACCAGGAGCTCCACCGATGACAGAACTGATCAGGCACTGGATCGCGGGCAAGTCCGACGACGCGACCCCGCAGCGCAGCGGGGACGTCTTCGACCCCGCCACCGGGCAGGCGACCAAGCGGGTCGCGTTCGCCGCCGAGTCCGATGTGGACGCAGCGGTGGCGGCGGCCGCCGAGGCGCTCAAGACCTGGCGGCGCACGTCGCTGGCGAAGCGGTCCAACGTGCTGTTCGCCTTCCGCGAGCTGCTCAACCAGCGCAAAGGCGAGCTGGCCGAGATCATCACCGCCGAACACGGCAAGGTCGTCTCCGACGCCGCCGGCGAGGTGCAGCGCGGCCTGGAGAACGTCGAGTACGCCTGCGGCATCCCGAACCTGCTCAAGGGCGGCTTCTCGGAGAACGCCTCGACGAGCGTGGACGTGCACTCGGTGCGGCAGCCGGTGGGCGTCGTCGGGGTGATCTCGCCGTTCAACTTCCCGGCCATGGTGCCGCTGTGGTTCGTGCCGGGCGCCATCGCCTGCGGCAACACCGTGGTGCTCAAGCCCAGCGAGAAGGACCCGTCCGCGGCGAACTTCATCGCGCGGCTGTGGCAGGAGGCCGGGCTGCCCGACGGCGTGTTCAACGTGGTGCACGGCGACAAGGTCGCGGTCGACGCGCTGCTGGCGCATCCGACGGTGAAGGCGGTGTCGTTCGTCGGCTCCACGCCGGTGGCGCGCTACGTCTACGAGACCGGCACCGGCAACGGCAAGCGGGTGCAGGCCCTCGGCGGGGCGAAGAACCACATGGTGGTGCTGCCAGACGCCGACCTCGACCTGGCCGCGGACGCCGCGGTGTCGGCGGGGTTCGGCTCGGCGGGGGAGCGGTGCATGGCGATCTCCGCGGTCGTCGCCGTCGACCCGGTCGGCGACGAGCTCGTCGCCAAGATCGCGGAGCGGATGGCCAAGCTCAGCGTCGGCGACGGGCGCCGCGGCTGCGACATGGGCCCGCTGGTCACCGCCGCCCACCGGGACCGCGTGACGTCCTATGTGGACGCCGGTGTCGAAGCCGGCGCCGAGCTGGTGGTGGACGGGCGCGGCGTGCGGGTCGACGGCGGCGACGACGGGTTCTGGCTCGGGCCAACGCTGTTCGACCGCGCGGGCACCGACATGTCGATCTACACCGACGAGATCTTCGGGCCGGTCCTGTCGGTGCTGCGGGTGCCCGACTACGACTCGGCGATCGAGGTGCTCAACGACAACCCGTATGGCAACGGCACGGCGGTCTTCACCGAGAACGGCGGCGCGGCGCGGCAGTTCTGCGAGGAGGTCGAGGTCGGCATGGTCGGCGTGAACGTGCCGATCCCGGTGCCGGTTTCGTACTACTCGTTCGGCGGCTGGAAGGACTCGCTGTTCGGCGACGCGCACGCCTACGGCCCGGACGGCATCCAGTTCTACACCCGCACGAAGGTCATCACCACGCGCTGGCCGGACCCGTCCCACGGCGGCGTCAACCTCGGATTCCCGCAGAACAGCTGAGCAGCGGCCGTGAGTCTTTCGGGCAGCCACCGCCGCCCGAAAGACTCACGGCCGGAGTGACCGGCGGACAACTGAAACTTGAGGAGTGCCATGTCGGAGCTGATCTACCTCAGTGCGACCGAAGCGCGCGCGTTGTTCGCCAAGCGTGCGTTATCCCCGGTGGAGTTGTTGCAGGCGCTGATCGAGCGCACCGAGCAGGTCGAGCCGAAGGTGAACGCGTTCACCGAGCGGCTCTTCGACGAGGCACTGGACGCGGCCAGGCAGGCCGAGACGCGGTACCTGGGCAAGGGACCCGCGCCCCGGCCGCTGGAGGGTATTCCGGTGGCGGCCAAGGAGAAGCACGCCATCGCGGGTAAGTCGCTGACCGAGGGCTCGTTGATCAACAAGGGCAACGTCGCCGCCGAGAACGCCCCGGTCATCGACCGGATCCTGGACGCGGGCGGCATCATCCACGCCCGCACCACCACCCCGGAGTTCAGCATCTCCGCGTTCACCCACACGCCGATGTGGGGAGTCACCCGCAACCCGTGGAACCCGGACTACTCGCCCGGCGGCTCCTCCGGCGGGTCCGCCGCCGCGCTCGCCTCCGGAACGGCGCTGCTGGCCACGGCGTCGGACATCGGCGGCTCCACCCGGATTCCCGCCTCCTTCACCGGAACCGTCGGGTTCAAGGCGCCCTACGGCCGGATCCCCGGCACCCCGCCGCTGTCGATGGACTTCTACCGCGGCGACGGCACGCTGGCCCGCACCGTCGACGACACGATCCTGTTCGCCAACACCCTGATCGGCCCGGATCCGCGCGACCACACGTCGCTGCGGCCCCGCATCACCCTGCCCACCGAGTACGAGCCGGCCGCCGGGATGCGGGTGGCGCTGTGCGTGCGGCTGGGCGACCACGACGTCAAGCCGGACGTCGAACGCAACACGCGCGCGGTGGCCGCGGCGCTGGAACAGGCCGGGGTGGTCGTCGAGGAGATCGAGCTGCCCTGGACCCGCGCGGAGATCGGCCGGGCCACGGCCGCGCACTTCGGCACCATCTTCGGGGCGCTGGTGCAGGACGTCGTCGGCGACCAGCGCGACCTCGTCGCGCCCTACACCGCGGCGTTCCTGGGCTGGGCGGCCAAGGCCGCGGGCAACGGCCGCTTCCTCGACGGCCTGCGGATCGAAACCCGCATGCAGCGCGAACTCGCCGAGGCCATGTCCGGTTTCGATGCCCTGCTGTGCCCGACCGCGGCGATTCCCGCACTGCCCGCCGGCGACGACCTGATCGGCGAGTTCGAAGTGGACGGTCACCGCTTCGCCCGGTTCTCCGACGCGACCATGACCATCCCGTTCAACATGAACAACCGGTGCCCGGTGCTGGCCGTGCCCAGCGGCCACGGCGACAACGGCGTGCCCACAGGCGTGCAGATCGTCGGCCACACCTACGACGACGCCACGGTCTTCCGCCTGGGCAGGGAGCTGGAACGCGTCCGGCCGTGGACGTACACGGAGAGCCATCGACCGGCGTTCTAGGCTTTCTCGTTGCGTAGCAGAGATCGAACTGCGGCAGCGCGCCCTCACCCGCGAAGCAGCGCGCCCTCACCCGCGAAGGAGTGCTGGTAGCAAGCGCCGATTTCCGGCAAGATCGCGGTACCCGGGGCAGGGCGGCGGGGCGTCTCATACGCTCGCGGGCATGCCCGCACTCAGTCCCCGGTCCGTCCTGGAAGGCCGCAGCACCAACCGCGCGCCGATACCGCTGATCATCGGCCTGGTGGCGTCTGGTTTCTGCCTGCTGCTGGCGCTGGCCTTCTACCTGCTCCAGGGCGGGCCGGTGAACGTGGTGATCGGCACCGCGCTGGCGCTGCCGACCGCGGTCGTGCTCATCGGGCTGATCCTGCTCATCGACCGGTTGGAGCCGGAGCCGCAGCTCAACCTGTGGCTGGCATTCGGCTGGGGCGCCGGGGTGGCCATCATCGGTGCGCTGGTCGTGAACACCGGCAGCGAGATCCTGATGGCGCCGGCGCTGGGCGCGGAGGCCGCCTCGGTGATCACGGTGTCGATCGTGGCGCCGGTGGTGGAGGAGAGCTTCAAGGGCGCGCTGTTGCTGTACCTGCTGTGGGTGCGGCGGCACGAGATCGACGGGCCGACCGACGGGATCGTCTACGCCGGGATGTGCGGGCTGGGCTTCGCGCTGGTCGAGAACGTCCTCTACTACATGCAGGGATTGGGCGCCGAGACCGGCGAGATCTGGGGCACCGTGCTGATCCGCGGCGTGATCGCGCCGCTCGGGCACCCGATGTACACCGCGATGACCGGGCTCGGCGTCGCCTACGCCGCGACGCACCGCGGCGTGGGCCGGTTCTTCGCCGTTGTCGGCGGTTGGTGCGGGGCGGTCTTCCTGCACGCGCTGTGGAACGGCAGCCTCACGTTCGCCGGCTTCCCGGGCATGGTGGTGGCGTACCTGGTGCAGTTCCTGGTGCTGATCGCGCTGGTCGTGATCCTGGTGCTGGACCGCAAGCGGCTGGTGCACCTGATCCGCAAGTACCTGCCCGCCTACATCCCGAGCGGCCTGGTGCAGCCCCGCGACGTGCAGATGCTCGGCAGCCTCGCCGGCCGCCGGCAGGCGAGGCACTGGGCGCGCACGCAGGCGGGCGCGAATGGGGCGCGGGCGATGGGCGACTACCAGCTGGCGGCCACCGAACTCGCACTCTTGCACGCGCACGCCGAGAAGGAGACGATCCCGCCGGAGAAGTTCTTCGCCAGGCGGGAGGCCATCTTGGGGTTGATGCGGGCTGCGCGGGACGCTTTCTTCCGGCGGATGCCGCAGGCGCCCCCGCCGCCGTGGGCGCGCCAGGAGCAGTCGGGCTTCTTCACTCCGCCCGCGCGGCTGGCGGCGGGGCAGCTGCCGGCCTACCAGCCGCGACCGCCGGGCTTCGGCGGCCCGCAGCCGGCGGGCGGGCACCGGCCGCCGGGGCGTCCGCCGCAGCCGCCGGGGCCGAATGGCCCGCGGCCCGGCGGTCCCTGGGGCCCGCGGTGAGCGTCAGATGGTGCGGATTCGCGGCCATAGTGCGGGCCACGGCTGCTTCGGGCCCTGGTAGAGCGTGATCGTGTTGCCCTGCGCCACGTTCACCAGGCCCGTCTCGACCTCGCCGAGTTCCCGTGATCGTCCGAAGTGGACTGAAAGCCGGTTCCTGTTCCCGACGTAGAGCACGGTGTCGGCGGATTCCGGTGGTGCGCCGAAGAACCAGTAGCCGCGGTGCGGGCTGTAGGCGCGGGGCAGGCCGGCCTTCCGGCCGAGGACGTCGAGCGCCCCGGCCAGGTAGTAGTTCTCGGCGATGATCGCCGTGCGGCGCTGCTGCTCGGCCGGCAGCTCCCGGTACGCGCGGGCGACCGCTTCGGTGAGTTCCGGCCAGCCGGTCTCGTAGAGGCGGACGTAGCTCGGCAATTCGGCGTGGCGGGCCAGGAAGCCCAGCGGGTAGATCGGTAGCAACGCCAGCGGCAGGATCGCCGAGAGCAGGTACGCGGGCCACAGCAGCTTTCCCGTGCGGCGCTGCAAGCCGGTGGCCGCCGCGGCGAACAGCAGCCCGAACAGGCCCGCGACGTAGTTCGGGCGGCCACCGGCGACCAGGAAGAACAGGAACACCGCGATCGCGGTCCAGCCGAGGAACCGGAACGGGCGCAGCTCCGGGGCTCGCAGGAGCCGGACGACGCCGTAGCAGCAGCACGCGGCACCCACCACCAGGCCCGCGTAGAACAGGGAGATGGGCACCAGGAGCAGCCGGTCGTTCTCGTTGTTCACCGCGGTGCCCATCGCTAGGGCCGGCCAGCCGTTGCGGGCCTGCCACCACAGCGTCGGTATCGCCGTGACCAGCGGGATCGCGGCGGCTAGCCACAGCATCGGCCGGGCGAAGAGGGACCTCGGGCCGGTGATCGCGATGCTCAGCAGCAGCGCCGCGATCAGCACGAGCACCTGGAACTTCGTCTGCACCGCCAAGGCGGTGATCAGGCCGATGCCGAGCAGCAGCCGGTCGCGGTCGATGCCGCCGTGCTTGAGCCGGGCCCAGCGGATCAGCAGCCACAGGATCGCCGTCCATTCGAGGAGCTCCATTGTGGACGCCGTCAGCCAGTGGCCGTTCAGCAGGATCCACGGCGAGAGCGGATAGGCCGCCGCGGCGAGGACCTGCGCCCGCTGGTTCCCACCCAGCTCCCGGGCCATGAGCGCCGTGACGATCGCGCCGAGTGCCGTGGTGATCGCCGGGAGCAGCCGGAAGGCGAACAGGGAACCGGGAAACGCCCAGTCGAGGAACGCGGCGAGGAACGGGACCAGCGGTTGCTGGTCCATGTATCCCCAGGCGGGGTAGAACTTTCCGGCGGCCAGGAAGTAGAGCTCGTCGGTGACGTAGTCGTAGCGGGTCGTCAGGGCCAGCAGGAGCGCGAGGATCGACGCGGCGGTGGCGAGCACCGCGGAGCGGGCGAACGGCGGGAGGGCGCGGGGGATGCGATCCGTGGTTTCCGCGGCGCTGGCGGTGCTGGAATTCGTGGCCATCTGCCCCCCGGACCTCGCGCGTTTCGCGACGCAGTTTAATCGCGGTGCCGGGCCGCGGCGCCGATCTCGGGTTTTCCGGAGCGGCGCGGGCACGCCTGTTCGAATCGGCCGGGAGGCGGTGAACGGCGTGCCGGGGTTGCCGGATTGGGCTACAACGGGCGCATGGCGGAAAACCCGAACGACGACCTGTCCGCCCTGCGGCCGGGGCAGGTCGAGTCCAAGGACAACGGGGAGCGGTTCGGCCGCTCCGCCGGTGGGTGCCTGGTGCAGCTGCGGCGCCGGGTCTCCGAGCCGGGGTTCGTCGTCACCGTGGACGCCGAACCCCGACCGGACGTGCCGACCGAGCTGATCACCCACGAGTGGGCCGCGGCCAATGCCGCGTTCGACCGGTACATGCACGAGTACTGACGGAGCCGGCCATGATCGGCGGTGTGGCTGGAGTTTCGCGATGTGCGGGTTGCGCCGGTCATCGGCCGTGAGTCTTTTGGGTCGCTATAGCAGCCCAAAAGACTCACGGCCCCGATGCCGGCTCGGACGTCCTGCATTCGCCGTCGCGACCGGGAATCTTGCTGGCATGCCGACGATTCGCGACTCGATTAACGACCACAGTGGACTGATCTGCCGGTAGGTGCCGGAGGGTGTCGGCGGCGCGAGCCGCGCCGTCGTGCGTCCGCCCCGCCGCCCTGGGTGGACCGCGGGCACGGTCCCTGCTGCGGTTTCGCCGGGGACCGGGGCGGGTAGTGCGAGGGCAGCCCAGCACCGCAGTCGAAAGGATCAGCCATGACCACTGCGCGCGACATCATGCATGCAGGGGCGAAATGCATCGGTGAGGACGACAGCTTGTACACGGCCGCGCAGATGATGCGCGACCTCAAGGTCGGGTCGCTGCCGATCTGCGGCCGGGACGACCGGCTGCACGGCATCATCACCGACCGCGACATCGTCCTGCGCTGCTGCGCGGAAGGCCGCGACCCCGCCAAGATGAAGGCCGGGGAGCTGGCCCAGGGCAAGCCGCACTGGGTCGATGCCGGCTCCGACGTCGGCAAGGTGCTCTCCATGATGGAGGAGCACCAGATCCGGCGGCTGCCGGTGATCGCCGACCACCGGCTGGTCGGCATGATCAGCGAGGCCGACCTCGCCCGGCACCTCACCGACGAGCAGTTGGCGCACTTCGTGGAGAGCGTCTACGCGATGAAGTGAAGCCCCTCGCCGGCGCCCGGCCCACGCCGGGTGCCGGCGGTCGCCCCTCTTCGGCGAGTTCCGGCCAGCGCCCCGCAGTGGGGCTATTTATCCTGGTCAGTGCCCTCCCTACGAGTTCCGGGCGAAGGGGGCGGGAATACCAGATGACCACACGCGTGTTCGTGGTCGACGACCACGATGTGATCCGGCGGGGAATCGCCGCGCTGGTGGCTGCGGAGGACGACCTGGAGCTGGTCGGCGAGGCCGCGACCGTCGCCGAAGCGCTGGCCTGGGTGCCGAAGGCGCAGCCGCAGGTCGCGGTCCTGGACGTGCGGTTGCCCGACGGCAACGGCGTCGAGCTGTGCCGCGAACTGCAGTCGCAGCTGCCCGCGCTGCGCTGCCTCATGCTGACCTCCTTCGACGACCACGACGCCCTGATGGACGCGATCATGGCCGGCGCCGCCGGGTTCGTGCTCAAGGGCGTGGTCAGCGAGGAGCTGGTCACCGCGATCCGCACAGCCGGGGCCGGGCAGTCGCTGCTGAGCCCCAAGAAGACCGAGGCGATGCTGGCCTGGCTGCGCCGGGAACAGCAGCAGACCGACCCGCTGCGCGAGCTGACCGCCCGTGAGCGGCAGGTGCTGGAACTCATCGGCGAGGGGCTCACCAACCGGGAGATCGCCAGCCGCATGTTCCTCGCCGAGAAGACCATCAAGAACTACGTGTCCCAGATGCTGGCGAAGCTGGCCATGCGACACCGCAGCGAGGCCGCGGTGCTGGCCACCGAGCTGCGGCTGGACCGCGATTCGCGCGGCAAGCGCTGAGCGGGGCGGAGGCCGTCATGTCGTCACAGCCGCCGGACGTCCCGTCCGCGGAGCTCGACCTCGCCGGGCCGGTGAGAGAGGACGCGCTGCTGACGCGCCTGCTGATCGGGCTGAGCGAACTGCGGGACGGCAACTTCCGCCGCCGCCTGGTGTTCTCCGGCGGAGGGCTGGCCACCGAGATCGCCACGGTGTTCAACGAGCTCGCCGAGCGCAACCAGTTCCTGATCGGCGAGCTGCAGCGGGTCGGCGTCGCCGCGGAGCGGGGCGACTGGCCGATCCCGCAGATCGACTTCGACGGCTCCTCGCGCGGCGGCTGGACGGTCGCCGCGAACTCGGTGAACGGGATGATCCGCACCCTGCTGGCGCCGATGGCCGAGCTGAACCGGGTGTTGGGGGCGCTGACCCGCGGCGACCTGTCGCAGCGGATGCCGCGCCGCGCCGCGGACGCGGCGCTGCCCGGCGAGCTGGCCGGGCTCAGCACGGCGGTCAACGACATGCTGGACCAGCTGTCGATGTTCGCCCAGGAGATCACCAGGGTGGCGCGGGAGATCGGCACCGAGGGCAAGCTCGGCGGCCAGGCGCAGGTGCCGGGCCTGGTGGGCACCTGGCGGGACCTGGCCGATGCGGTCAACGGGATGGCCGCCGACCTGACCGGCCAGCTGCGCGACATCTCGCACGTCGCCAAGGCGGTCGCCGCCGGCGACCTGACCCGCAAGATCACCGTCGAGGTCTCCGGCGAGACGCGCGAGCTCAAGGAGACCATCAACACGATGGTCGACCAGCTGTCGGCGTTCGCCGAGGAGGTCACCCGGGTGGCCCGGGAGGTGGCCAGCGAGGGCCAGCTGGGCGGTCAGGCCGAGGTGCCCGGCGCGGTCGGCACCTGGCGCGGGCTGACCGAATCGGTGAACTTCATGGCCAACAACCTCACCGTGCAGGTCCGCAACATCGCGCAGGTCGCCACCGCGGTCGCCCGCGGCGACCTGACGCAGAAGATCGACGTGGACGCCCGCGGCGAGATCCTGCAGCTGAAGAACACGATCAACACGATGGTCGACCAGCTGTCCGCGTTCGCCGACGAGGTGACCCGGGTGGCCCGGGAGGTCGGCACCGAGGGCAAGCTCGGCGGCCAGGCACGGGTGCACGGTGTGGCGGGCACCTGGAAGGACCTGACCGACAACGTCAACATCATGGCCGACAACCTGACCAACCAGGTGCGCAGCATCGCGCAGGTGGCGACCTCGGTGGCCGGCGGCGACCTGTCGAAGAAGATCATGGTGGAGGCCAAGGGCGAGGTCGCCGCGCTGGCCGAGACGATCAACGGGATGGTCGAGACGCTGCGCGCGTTCGCCGAGCAGGTCACGCTCGTCGCGCGCGAGGTCGGCACCGAGGGCATCCTCGGCGGCCAGGCCAGGGTGCCCAACGTGGCGGGCACCTGGAAGGACCTGACCGACAACGTCAACATCATGGCCCGCAACCTGACCAACCAGGTGCGCAACATCGCGCAGGTGACCACCGCGGTGGCTCGCGGCGACCTGTCCAAGAAGATCGACGTCGACGCCCGCGGCGAGATCCTGGAGCTCAAGACCACCATCAACACGATGGTCGACCAGCTGTCGGCGTTCGCCGCCGAGGTCACCCGGGTCGCCAGGGAGGTCGGCACCGAGGGCAAGCTCGGCGGGCAGGCCGAGGTCGCCGACGTCTCCGGCACCTGGCGGCGGCTGACGGAGAGCGTCAACCGGCTGGCCCTCAACCTCACCACTCAGGTGCGCGCCATCGCGCAGGTCGCCACCGCGGTCACCGAGGGAGATCTGACGCGGCAGATCACCGTGGACGCCTCCGGCGAGGTCGCCGAGCTCAAGGACAACATCAACGCCATGATCAGCAACCTCGAGGAGACCACCAACGCCAACCAGGAACAGGACTGGCTGAAGACGAACCTGGCCCGGATCTCGGCGCTGATGCAGGGCCAGCACGATCTGGACGCGCTCGCCCAGCTGATCATGACCGAGCTGGCGCCGCTGGTGTCGGCCCAGTACGGCGCGTTCTTCCTGCGGCGGCCGGGGGAGGACGGCCGCAGCATCCTGGAGCGCACCGCCGCCTACGGCCGCCCCAGCGACCGCAACGGCCGCCCGCCGCTGCGCTTCGAGCTGGGGGAGTCGCTGGTCGGGCAGGTCGCGTCGGACCGCAAGTCGATCCTGGTCGCCGACGCGCCGCCGGGCTACATCCGGATCAGCTCCGGGCTCGGCGGCGCCGCGCCCACCAACGTGGCCATCGTGCCGGTGCTGTTCGAGGGCGAGGTGCTGGCCGTGATCGAACTGGGGTCGGTCAACACGTTCACCCCCGTGCACCTGGACCTGCTGGAACGGCTGAAGGAGACCATCGGCGTCGACGTCAACACGATCGTGGTGAACTCGCGGACCGAGGCGCTGCTGGCCGAGTCCCAGCACCTGGCCAGGGAGTTGCAGGCGCGCTCCGAGCAGCTGCAGCAGCAGCAGACCGAGCTGCAGCGCTCCAACACCGAACTGGAGGAGAAGGCGGCGCTGCTGGCCAGCCGCAACCGGGACATCGAGCTGAAGAACATCGAGATCGAGCAGGCCCGCCAGGAACTGGAGGAGCGGGCCCGGCAGCTGTCGCAGGCCTCGGCCTACAAGTCGGAGTTCCTGGCCAACATGTCGCACGAGCTGCGCACCCCGCTGAACAGCGTGCTGATCCTGGCCAAGCTGCTGGCCGACAACATGGAGGGCAACCTCACCTCGCAGCAGGTGGACCTGGCCAAGACCGTGCACCAGGCGGGCACCGATCTGCTGCAGCTGATCAACGACGTGCTGGATCTGTCCAAAGTGGAGGCCGGGCAGATGCACCTGCTGCCCGAGGACGTCGAGCTGGCCGACCTCGCCGCGCACGTGGAGTCGCTGTACCGGCCGCTGGCCGCGGACAAGGGCCTGGACTTCAAGGTTTCCGTGGCACCGTCGGTGCAGTCGAGCCTGCGCACCGACCGCAACCGGCTGGAGCAGATCGTGCGGAACCTGCTGTCCAACGCGGTGAAGTTCACCGACCGGGGCGGCGTCGAGCTGCGGATCCGCCCGGCGCAGCCCGCCGAGGTGCACGTCCTGGCGCTGCGCCACGCCCGGCAGCGGCTGGCGTTCTCGGTGCGCGACACCGGCATCGGCATCCCGGCCGACAAGCTGAACCTGATCTTCGAGGCGTTCCAGCAGGTGGACGGCACCACGGTGCGCAAGTACGGCGGCACCGGCCTGGGGCTGTCCATCAGCCGCGAGCTGACCACGCTGCTCGGCGGCGAACTCCAGGTGCAGAGCGAGCCCGGCGAGGGCAGCACCTTCACGCTGTACCTGCCGGTCGAGCCGCCGCTGGGCAGGCCCGCGGAGCTCGTCGAGCCGGTGGCCGAGCCGGAACGTCCACTGCGGCCCTACGCGCCGAGCGCGGCGGAGACCCACCTCGACGTGTCGGCCGAGGGCATCGACCCGCCGATGCGGTCCACCGAACTGATCCGGCAGGAAGGCCACCAGCACATGCTGCGCCCCGGCGAGCCGGAGGAACACGTGTCACTGCAGTTCAACGGGGAGAAGGTGCTGGTCGTCGACGACGACTACCGGAGCGTGCAGGCGATGACGCTGCTCCTGGAGCAGCACGGCCTGCAGGTCGTGCACGCGGACAACGCGCTGGCCGGGCTCAACGCCCTGCAGCAGCACGGCGACATCGTGATCGTGCTGATGGACGTGATGATGCCGGAGATGGACGGCAACGCCACCATCCGGATCGTCCGGGAGATGCCGCGCCACCGGGACCTGACGATCATCGCGATCACGGCGAAGGCGATGAAGGGCGACCGGGAGGCGAGCATCGCGGCGGGCGCCAACGAGTGCCTGAGCAAGCCGGTCGACGTCGGCAAGCTCCTGGAGCTGCTGGCCGAGCACCTGCCGGCGGGCCGCGCCCCCGAATCCGAGGACTGAGGAGTCAGTCGACCTGCTCCGGCTCTTCGATCGTCGGCATCTCGGCTAGCTGCTCGCGGAGCTTCTGGGCCCAGGCGAGGTCGCGCGCGAACGTCGCGTCGAAGTGGTCGATGCCGTGTGGATCAGCCATGGCGGTGTCCCAACTCTGATAGCTCGCAGGCTGTTGCCGACCACCATAACCGCCGGTGGAAGCCCCGCTGGCGGCCCGGGGCCGTCGTTCCCGGCAACGGCCGGGGCGGCTGTTGCCGGTGTGCCGCCGGGGGCGTTCCACAGCCCCCGGCGGGCCTCCGGCGGACGACGAACGTCACACTTC
This sequence comes from Saccharopolyspora sp. NPDC050389, assembly GCF_040655595.1. Taxonomy (NCBI): domain Bacteria; kingdom Bacillati; phylum Actinomycetota; class Actinomycetes; order Pseudonocardiales; family Pseudonocardiaceae; genus Saccharopolyspora; species Saccharopolyspora sp. NPDC050389. Next base: position 8,948 of record NZ_JBFAKG010000049.1, on the reverse strand, counting down.
CGGGTCTTTCGGCACTGTTCCGACCGCCACCGGTTCCTTCTTCTCCGGCACCGTCGCGACCAGCGGGTCCTGGCGCAGCTCCCGCCACAGGGAGACCGCCAGCGCGAGCATCACCAGCACGAACGGCGCCGCCGTGACGATCACCGTGTTCTGCAACGCGTCGAGCCCGCCGGCGACCAGCAGCACGATCGCGGTCACACCGGTGAGCCCGCCCCACAACGCCAGCACCGACGTCCGCGGCCGGGGGTGGCCGTCGGAGGACAGCATGCTGAGCACGAAGGTGTTGGCGTCCGCGCCGGAGATGAAGAACAGCAGCACCAGCGCCATCGCGATCAGCGACGTCACCGTCGGCCAGGGCAGTGTCTCGAGCATCGCGAAGATCGCGTTGTTGGAGTCCTGCGCGGCGGCCTGCGCCACCTGCCCGCCGCGGAAGGCGTCCTCGAAGATCGCCGAACCGCCGAAGGCGGTGAACCAGAGGAAGAACACCGCGCTGGGCACGCCGAGCACGGCGATCACGAACTCGCGGATGGTGCGGCCCTTCGAGATGCGGGCCAGGAACACGCCGACGAACGCGCCCCAGGAGATCCACCAGGCGAGCATGAAGTACGTCCAGCTCTGCATCCACTCCAGCTCGCCGAAGATCCCGGTGCGCAGGCTCATCGGGATGAAGTCGCCCGCGTACTGGCCGAGCGACTCCACCAGCAGGTTGAGCACGAAACCGGTCGGCCCGAGCAGCAGCACGAAGCCGAACAGCAGCACCGCCAGGCCCATGCTGGTCTCGCTGAGGAACCGGATTCCCTTGTGCAGCCCGGTGATCGCCGAGATGGTGAACAGCAGCGTGACGACGGCGATGATCAGGATCTGCGTGCCGGTGCCGCCCGAGACGCCGAACAGCCGGGACAGGCCGCCGTTGATCTGCAGCGCGCCGAGGCCCAGCGAAGTGGTCGTACCGAACAGCGTCGCGAAGATCGCCAGCACGTCGATGGCCTTGCCGAGCGGGCCCTCGACGCGGTCGCCCAGCAGCGGCCGCAGCATCGGGCTGACCAGGCCCTTGCGGCCCTTGCGGTGGGTGGAGTAGCCGAGCGCGATGCCGAACACCGCGAAGATCGCCCAGGCGTGCAGGCCCCAGTCGAAGAACGAGTACTGCATCGCGACCACGGCCGCGTGCTTGGTGCCCGGCTGCGCCAGCGCGTGCGGCGGGGTCACGAAGTGGCTGATCGGCTCGGACACCCCGTAGGAGACCAGGCCGATGCCCATCACGGCGGCCAGGATCATGGCCAGCCAGCTCAGCGTGCTGAACTCCGGGCGGTCGGTGTCGGCGCCCAGCCGGATGCGGCCGAAGCGGCTGGTGGCCAGCACCACCAGGAAGCCCAGCATCGCCAGGCTGGCGACCAGGTAGACCCAGCCGAACGTGCCGGTGATCCAGTTCAGCGCTGCGCCGGTGACCGCGTCGAGGCTGTCGGTGAACAGCGTGGCCCAGAGCACGAACAGGGCGCATAGCGCCACCGATGTGTAGAAGACCGCGCCCAGCCGGTTGGCCGGAGGCGTGGGAGTGCTGGCTCGTGCCATTAGGTCGACTCCAGAGGAAGGTTCGGAACCCGTTCCGGGCGCGCGTATCCGACGCTGCGGCCCGATCAGGGAAGAGTTGAGGGAAGCGCCGCGGACCCGGACGCGCGGAGGCGCGTGCGACGGCGGGCGCAGAGGTGGAGGCTGGTGGAGGCTCTTCCTGTCGGAGATCGCGGCCTGAGGTCCCGTCGAACCTCGATGCTGGCGGTCCGGGCAACTGCCGCGCGGAAAAAGCCCGCCGCCGAAACGAGAACTATACCGCACCCGCGTGCGACCACAGTGGAAGCGCCCGGCCGTGTGGCGGAGCACACGGCCGGTCGCTAGCGCCCGATCACGCGCCGTCGCAGCAGATATTCCTTGCGGTCCAACGGATTGTGATCCGTCCTGGGTCGGGTCGGGATCGCGCCGCGGACCGGTTCGTAGCGGTCGAAAGTGGAATCGAGCACGCCTTCGCCGCGCGTCAGCCCCGGCAGCTGCTGCTGCAGTTCGTGCACCCGCGCCGCCGGGATCTCGCCCTCCAGCACGCACGACGAACCGCCGCGCATCGTCGTCGTCCGGGGAGCAGCGCGTAGCCGTGCGAGCACGGGCAGTGCCGCGCCGAGCACACCGGCCGGGAGCTCCAGGTGGAAGCGGTGCATCGGCTCGGACACTTCCGTGCCGCTCTGCCGCAGTGCGCTCATCAGCACCAGCGGCGTCAGGTTGCGGAAGTCGCCGGCGGTGCTGGACATCGTCTTGTCGAAGGTGCCGCGGGAATGGCTCTGGCGGGCCAGGTAGTGCGAGTACGTCATCGTGACCAGGCAGTCGGTCACGTTCCACCCGTAGACGCCCTGGCGCAGCGTCTCGCGCGCGGATTCCTCCACCGCCTTGATGAACGCCGACGGCAGCGACCCGAGCTCGATCTCCAGCCGGAAGTCCACGCCCGAGTGCGGCTGCACCCGCAGGCCGATCCCGGCGAGGAACGGGTTGTCGCCCTTGCCGATCATCTCGGTCGACGCGCCGGTGCCGGTGGGGCGCTCGATGCAGATCGTGGTCGTTTCCCGGAACCCGGCGTCGATGCCGTACTCGTCGGCCAGCGTCGCCTGGATGACCTCCTTCTGGACCTCGCCGTAGAGCGAGACGGAGATCTCTTGCCGCACGTCGTCCTGCCGCAGGTCGATCAGCGGGTCTTGCTCGGCGAGCTGGGTGAGCGCGAGGTGCAGCGCCCCGAGTTCGGCCGTGCGGCGCGGAAAAACCACGGTTTCCAGCGTCGGCGGCGCGAACCGGTGGTTCGTCCCGGCGCGGGGTTCGCCGACCGGGTCGCCGATCCGGACGTCGGCGAGGCCCCAGAGCTTGCCGATCTGACCGGCCGCGACCGATGCCCGGCGGGTCGCGCCGCCCCGGTCGAAGACGCTGATCGCGGTCACCTTCGCCGCATCGTCGCCGTGGAATCGCAGCCGATCGCGCGTGCTCAGCGTGCCGGAGAACATCCGCACGTAAGCGATCTTCTCCCCGGCGGGGCCGCGCTCGACCTTGAACACGGTGCCGGAAAGCGGCCCGTCGGCGGCGCCATCGGACGTCGGCAGGAATTCCCTCATCCCGGCGATCAGCGTGCCCACGCCCGCACCGGTGGCCGCGGAGCCGAAGTACACCGGATGCACCAGCGCCCGCTTGGTCTGCGCGGCGAGCTCCCGGCGAATCCGTTGGTGCGGCAGCGTTGTCCCGGCATCGAGGTATTCAGCCAGGAACTCGTCGTCGTGCTCTGCGAGCACGTCGGTCAACCTGGTGGTGAATTCGGCATCTGCGCCGTCGAACGGCGTGAAATCGGCGTTGCGCGTGACGGGATCGCGCACGTGTCCTATAGGGACGGTCGCTGGCGTCAGCTTCTCGGAAATGCCTTGCAGCACACGGTCGTACGTCGCGCCGGCGCGGTCGATCTTGTTCACGAAGATGAGCGTCGGAATGCGCAGCCGCCGCAAGGTTCGCAGCAGGATGCGGGTTTGGGCCTGCACGCCCTCGACGGCGGAGATCACCAGCACGGCTCCGTCGAGCACTCCCCGCACGCGTTCCACCTCGGCGATGAAGTCCGGGTGGCCGGGCGTGTCGATCAGGTTCACTGCGATGTCGTCGACGACGAACGAGATCACCGCGGATTTGATCGTGATGCCGCGCCGCCGCTCCAGTGCGAGCGAGTCGGTCTGCGTGCTGCCGTCGTCGACGCTGCCGATCTCGTCGATGACACCGGCGGCGTGCAGCAGCCGCTCGGTCAGGCTCGTCTTACCGGCGTCGACGTGCGCCAGGATCCCCAGGTTCAACGTGTGCACTGAGCTTCATGTCCTCTGCATGGGTGGCCATTGCCTGTTGGGTGGCCAGGGCAGCTCGGCGCATCTGGGGTCATCTCCTTCGTCGGTTCGCCGGGATTTCAGCAGAAGTCCGGATCGCGGGGCAATCGGTTTTCGAGACCTGCGCGTTGTGGTCATCGACCTGCGCACTATTGCGTGATTCGCGCAGCGATCACTATGGTGTAGCTCGCGGCGCCGGCCGCGCGACGCGGGCGGCCGGATGGGTTCCGTTGAGCGGAAGAGCAGGTGATCATGGGATCGCGAGTCTTGGTTGTGGCCGATGACCTCAGCGGTGCCGGTGACTCCGGCGTCCCCTTCGCGTTGCGCGAAATGCGCACATTGCTGGCTCTTGACGACACCGGCGACGCCGAGGTGTTCGTCGCCGACACCGACAGCCGCCACCTCGAACCGGCGCAGGCGGCCGAGCGCGTAGCGACGGCGCTGCGCGGGCACGCCGCCGGCCGGGTGGTGTTCAAGAAGATCGACTCGACCCTGCGCGGGAACCTCGCCGCCGAGATCGGCGCGATCGTCGAGCACGCCGACGGCGCCGGAGTGCTGCTGTGCCCGGCATCCCCTGCGACCGGGCGCACGGTGCTCGGCGGCGTCGTCCACATCGGCGGAATCGCCTTGCACCACACCGGTTCCTGGACCGCGGAGGTCGCCGATCCGCCGGTCGACATCGCCTCGGCGCTCAAGCCACTGGTGGTGCGGCACGTGGCGCTCGCGTCGATCCGCGGCAACGCCGCGGCGCTGCGGGCGAAGCTCGCCGAACTGCTCGCTGAGGCCGATGTCGTGATCTGCGACGCCGTGGCCGAAAACGACCTGCGGGCCGTGGTGACGGCCGGGATGGCAGGTGCCCGGCAACCGCACTGGGTGGGCTCGGCGGGGCTGGCGGATGCGCTGGCCGAGCAGCTGCGACCGGGGCGCGAGGTCGAGCCTCCGCGGCCGGTCGGCGGCCGCGCGCTGGCGGTGATCGGCAGCGCCAACGACGTCTCGCGCGAGCAGGCGGACTTCCTGGCCGAGCGGCTCCCGCACGTCCGCCGATTACCGGTGCGGAACCTGCTCGACGCGAACGCCACCGCCCTGGCGCGGATGTCCGAGCAGCTGCGCGACGAGCTGGCCACCGGCGACGTCGTCGTCACGGTGGACGGCCCGGTCGACGCCACGTCGGCTCGCCGGGTCAACGCGGCGTTGGCCGAAGTCTGCGCACCGGCGGCGGAACATGCCGAGCTGCTCGTGCTCACCGGCGGCGAGACCGCTCGCGCGGTGCTCAGCAGGCGCGGCGTCACGGGCCTGCGACTGCTCAACGAGCTGGAACCGGGCGTGGTGCTCGCGCGCACCGAGCCGCAGCCCGGCTACGTCATCACCAAGGCCGGCGGCTTCGGCACGCCGGAGACTCTGCACCGGGCCATCGCGGCGGTGCGTTCCGGAAGGGGGCTCGGATGAACCTGCCCACCATTGCCGTCACGATGGGCGATGCGGCCGGCGTGGGACCAGAGGTGGTCGTGCGCGCGCTCGTGGAGCCGGAGGTGCGCGGGCTGGCCCGCTGCGTGGTGGTCGGCGACGCCGCGCGCCTGGCGAGGGCCGCCGAGATCTGCGGCGTCGACGTGCGGTTCAAGACCGTCGACTCGCCCGCGCAGGCGACCGGCGAGCCGGGCGTGATCGACGTGCTCGACCTCGGGATCATCCCGGCGGACCTGCCGTTCGGCGAACTGTCCGAAGTGGCCGGTGAGGGCGCCTACCGGTACGTGGCGAAGGCCGCCGAGCTGGCGATGGCCGGGGAGGTGCAGGCGATCTGCACGGCGCCGCTGAACAAGGCTGCGCTGCACGCCGCGGGCCACCGCTATCCCGGGCACACCGAGCTGCTCGCCGAGCTGTGCGGCGTTCCGGAGGTGTCGATGATGCTGTCCACCGGCAAGGTGCGGGTCATCCACGTGACCACCCACATCGGACTGGTCGACGCCATCGAACGCATCGAGCCGGGCCTGGTGGAGCGCACCGTCCGGCGCGGGCACCGCACGATGGTCGATTCCGGCGTCGCCGAGCCGAAGATCGCGGTGTGCGGGATCAACCCGCACGCCGGCGAGAACGGGCTGTTCGGCCGCGGCGAGGAGGAGGAGAAGATCGTCCCGGCGCTGGAGGTCTGCCGCGCCGACGGCATCGACGCGCAGGGGCCGCTGCCCGCCGACACGGTGTTCTTCCGCGCCGGGCGGGGAGATTTCGACCTGGTGGTGGCCATGTACCACGACCAGGGGCACGGGCCGGTGAAGATCCTCGGCCTGGAGGCCGGGGTGAACATCACGGTGGGCCTGCCGGTCATCCGCACCTCGGTGGACCACGGCACCGCCTTCGACATCGCGGGCACCGGCCAGGCCGAGGCGGGCAGCATGGTCGAGGCCCTGCGTCAGGGCGCGGCACTCGCCCGCCGCCCCTGAGCGTGGTTTGTTTTGTAAGCGGCGTTAGCCGCTTGCGGTGTGGGACTCAGTTTGCACCGCCGTGGGTTCTCAACGGTGTCCTGCGGGGACACCCCGCACCCCGGGCTATCTCGCGAGGACAGCCCCAGCGCCGCGTATTGGACATACATAAGTCGGGGATCCCGGAGTCGAGACGGCATCTGAGGTTCCGCTACCCGCACCGCTACGCAAGTTGCTACCAAGAATTTCCTTGTTGGGAGGATGGCGGGGTGAACACTGATTTCGGGCAGCGGATGTCCGCGGGCCAGCGGCGCGCGTTGATCGAGCGGCTGGTGACCGAGCAGGGCGCGGTGCAGGTGGAGGAGCTCGCGGAATCCCTGGCGGTCACCCAGTCCACCATCCGCCGCGACCTCTCGCTGCTGACCGAGCAGGGCAAGCTGGCCCGCACCTACGGCGGCGCGATGCCAGCGACGGCGACCGAACCGTCGCTGGGCCAGCGCACCGCGCTGGCCACCGCGGAGAAGGACCGCATCGCGCGGTGGGCGGCGGAGCGGATCGGCGCGCCGGACACGGTGCTGCTGGACGCCGGGACGACCACCGGCCGCCTCGCCCACCACCTGCGCGACCGCGCCGGGCTGACGGTGATCACCAACGGCATCACGGTGCTCACCGAGTTGGCCGACGCCGATGCGGTGCAGGTGATCGCGCTGGCCGGGGAGATGCGGCACATCAGTCAGGGATTCGTCGGGCCGCTGGCCGAGCTCACCCTGTCGCGGCTCACCGCGGACAAGGTCTTCCTCGGCGCGGACGGCCTGGATCCGCGGCTGGGCATCTGCGAGGCGAGCCTCCTGCAGACCCGCCTGAAGGAGCAGATGATGGCCCGCGCCCGGGAGGTCTACGTGCTGGCGGACGGCAGCAAGCTGGGCGCGGCGCCGTTCAACGCCTGGGCTCCGCTGCCGGCGACCTGGACGCTGGTGACCGACAGCGGCGCCACCGACGACGACCTGGCGCCGTTCCGGGCGTTGCCGGGCGCCGAGGTCGTCGTGGTGTGAAGCCGAAACCGTTGGTGCGATCGCAAGAACGGCTCAGATGAGGAACTCGCCGAGCTCGCGGGCGACCGCTTCGGGCTCGTCGAGCATCGAAAGCACGTACGCGCCGGGCACCTCCGCGTAGCGGGCGCGAGGCATGAGCGCGGCGAGGCGATGGCCGTGCTCCGGGGGCATGACCCTGTTGTCCGGAGACCACAGCACGAGCGCTTCGCCCTGGAACCGGCTCAACGCCTCGGTGTCCCGGATGAGGCTCGGCCCGTCGAACGGGCCCCGGCAGTAGGCGAGGAGGTCGCGGCGCACTCCCGGGTTGCGCAGCAGGGGCTCGGTCCAGCGCCGGACGAGGTCGTCCGGGACCGGACGCCGCGCCATCTGGCCGAACAGCAGCGGAAGCCCGCGTAACCGGCTCACCCGGAGTTGGCGCGCCGCGAACTGCAGGCCGCCGGGAATCCGGCTCGCGATCTTCACCATCGTGCCCGGAAGCCCGGGCGGGAAGTTGTCGAAGGCCTCGCACGGCAGGAAGACCTGGCGCGCCACGCGGTGGTCGAGGCCGAGCGCGGTCAGCAGCAGCGCGCCGCCCCAGTCGCTGTGCACGAGCGTCACGTCGTCCAGGTCCAGCGCGTCGAGGAAGTCGGCCACCACCCGCACCTGACCGGCCAGGGTCAGGTCCGCGCCCGGGTTCATCGGCCGCCGGTGCGCGCCGAGGGGCAGCACCGGCCGCACGATCCGCAGGCCGCGGGGCAGCAGCGGGAGCACGCGATCCCACACGGTGTGGTCCATCAGGAGCCCGTGCAGCAGGACAACCGGCGGCCCGGATCCCGTCTCGTCGTACTCGACGATGCCCGCCGGCAGTTCGATGCTGCGCATGCCACCTCCTAGAACGATCATTCTAGAGAGACCGTTCTACCATGCTCGGGTGAAGACGGACCAGCGAATCGTGAACGCGATGGCGGAGTTGTTGCGGGTGCAGGGCTATGCCGCCACCGGAATCCAGCAACTGGCCAAGGCATCGGGGGCGCCCACCGGTTCGATCTACCACTACTTCAAGGGCGGCAAGCGCGAGGTCGCGGCCGCGGCGCTGCGCCAGACCGGCGCCACCTACATGGAGCTGCTGCCGCTCCTGCTGGACCGGCACGCCGACCTGGCGACCGGAATCGAGGCGGCGTTCGCCGCCGCGGCCGAGGACCTGGCGCAGACGGGCTGGGCCAACATGTGCCCGGTCGGCACCGTCACCGGCGAGATCGCAGACGTCGAGCCGCAGCTGCGCGAGGTCGCGGACGAGGTGATCGCGTCCTGGATCGACGAGGGTGGCCGCTACCTGGCGAGCAGGGGACTGTCCGATGCCGACGCCCGTGCCGCGATGTACGCGCTGCTGGCGGCGCTGGAAGGAGGATTCCTCCTGGCCAGGGGCCAGCGCAGCGCCGAACCCCTGCTCGCCGCGGGGCGCGCCACGGCCGCCTATGTCGCTTCGCTTCCCGTAGCGGCCCCGGCCGAGGCGCGGCCGAAGTAGGGCGACTGCCCGGCATCGACGGGGCCGTGAGTCTTTTCCTGGAGACGCCGTTCGCATTCATCGGCAGTGTCGAGCAGATCGCCGATCAAGTGCT
>NZ_JBFAKG010000048.1:0-77956 GCF_040655595.1 Saccharopolyspora sp. NPDC050389 | reverse complement strand
ACCCCGAGCACTCCAAGATCAGCACACCGAGTACATGATCAACTATGTGGCCAGCGGGCAACGCCCGGGTCCATCACGGAAACCGTGCCAGAGCCAGTATTCACGTGCCGTCGACAGATCGCGCCCCTGTCGACCATGCCTCTGTTTTTGCGCACCCCCGCGAAGGTGTCCTTGGCGATCTCAATACCGCTCACGTCGACCTGCCTGGGCAGCCTTTCGTGCAAAAACAGTGTCACAGACAAGCCCTGGGTGTATGGAGCGACTCCTTGTAGGGGAGGATCTGGAACCTCCTCGAGGCGGTACTGCCACTGGCAGGACTTGCTGCGCCTGGCGTCTGCTGACCTGGTCTCACCCCGTGCACCGCCAACGACTTCTTGAACGGTCTGCCGACTGACCACCTCGCACGCATCGGGTAGCGAGGCAAACGGATCCGGAGGGGCCGGCTCAGTGGCACACGCCCCGAGCAACATCGTTACAACTACGGCCCCTGCCGCGGAAAAATGCGAAGTCATGCGCATGCGTCTCGTTCCTCTTCCGGACGTCCCAGCCCTCGGTACCCACAGACGACAACGGAATCGTCTCGGGAACCTTGAGGTCAGTGATCTCAAACTTCAGATCTTGACCCGTCCTCCGGTATTCGGAAATTACGGTTTGGACATCGGCGATGACAGCGCCAACGCTGGCGATGAAGTCCGCGATGGCATTAGCAACCGGTCCCGCGACGCTTTACGGGTAGACATAAGGACATACTTCCGGCAGAACCAAGTCCTGCCTACGTGGTGTCCACTACCCGGGGGCCTCAGCGCGACGAGCGGTGGAGGGGAGGTATTGCCTCTATCTCGTTTTCGGAGCTCGCTTTGCGACAACGAAGTAGGCAGTCCACGACGCGAGTATCGTAATGATTCCGGCCGGTATAGCAATGATCCCGATTGAGATCTTTGGTTCGCTCTCCATCAGCGGTGGAGCAACCAAACTTGCAATCATGCCAATGATGCCAACGGTTGACAGTGTCGCGGCTACAGCGCGGGCTCTGACTGCAGCCTTGCGGGCTCCGATCGCATCAATGTGATTATTTACGATCGTCTTGCGCGCCGACAGAACCACAGACGAAGAGGAAACGAGTCCGACGCCGAATACTACCCCGAGTCCGGCCAGTATGATTCCAGAACTGTCCTCGTTGACGGCCAACACTATGCCGATACCTAGGAGGACGAGCGAGATGAGAGGTGCCAGCAGGACATAGCCTATGCCCGTTATCGCGTACAGGTTTCTCACCGCATCGCCTTGTTGGCGCGGAAGTGGGTAGTAATTCGGCGCGTTTCTCACGGTTCTCCCGGTTTCGTCACTGAACGTGCCAGTCGGTATCATCGCCGTCTGTCACGCTGGCGTCAGAAATGTCACTTGTTGAGCGCGGCCACTTTCCACCTGGAAAAGCGTCATTGTTGGCAAACTGCTGACGCATGTTCGCTTGCTGCGTCTTGGCCGTGTTCAGATAAGTGACCAGCGCAGTGGCGAACGCAGCCACGGCGGCGATAACAACGCCGGTTGCCGTCACAGCGGCCCCCACGCCTGGCAGAGCACCAACTGCGGTCGCGCACGCGATGGCAGCTGCGATCATGGATGAGACATAAGTGGCGAGCGCCGCTCCGAGCGCTACCCAGAACGCGATGATTGCTCCCGCTAACTCGTTTAGCGAGGAGTCCAAGGCATCGGTTGCAGACTTGATTGCCTTTAGGGAATCCTGCTGGCTCGCGATGCTGTCCTTGTAGGCGTTGGCTGCCTGCCCATCCCATTCATTGTCGGTTCGCAGTTGGTCGATCTTCAAGGAGGCAGACAGCTCACTCGTTTTCGCCCCGACCTGCTCGGTCCACGCCTTCGCAGTGTCCCACAACGCCCCAGGTGATCCTGGTTGGGTGAAGAAATCGGTGAGTTCTTTGAACAGTCGATCGATCAGCTGTGAAACTTCCTGGACGCCATCCTTGACTTTTTGCCAGACGAAGTCCGGCAGCCAGTCGGCGATGCTGTTGACATTGCCGACCATCTTCTCGAACTCGCCCTGAACGCGGTTCAGCAGTTCGTTTGACTTGCCGAATGCTGACTCGAACTGGGCCCCAGGTGCCGTCAAAGTCCCCCTCCTCAGTAAACGTTGTTCAATGCGTGTACGCCCGCCTCGTCCTCGCGCTGATAGGTATCAGCGCACGCCCTGAGTGCGTCCGAAATGCTCGTGAAATTTTGCTCGGCTTCCGCCAACAGTCCAGCGATCTTCTCCTGGATTTCGCGGTAGCCATCGGTGACTCCGATTTTGGCCGCGATGTAGGAGAATCGAGCGGCGTCGAGTTTCAGGTTCTCTGCGGCGCCTTTGGAGCCTGAAACTGTTCCCGCGGCGTTGGCCCACACATTCGCGTCAGAGCGAAGGGCGTCGAGCGCAACCCTGATTTCTGATTGAGACGGCGGTGAACTCATGTTTCAACCTTCCGGGTCGATGCAGCATTCATGGAACCCGTCATTCTCGGATCAGCCCGAGCTTTCGCATGAGAAGGTTCGGATTGCTCGTGAGCTGCTGGAGGCGTCCGATGGAACGACCAAACGTCTCGGGGGACACCTGTGCGTCGCGAGATGCTGCCTGTGCTGCCTCCAGAGCGCTCAGCACCTCCGCGTTGATCTCCGCCGGCCGCGCTCCCGCTACCCAGTTCGCGTCGACCTCAACACCGGTTGGCTGGCCGTTTGCCATGCTCACGGTTACATTCCCCCCGGCGCTGTCCCCGGACACCGGCCGAGCAGCCGACTCACGCAACTGTTGCTCGAAGTCCGCCACGTCGCGGTTGAAATCCTCCAACAGCCCTAGGATCTCGGCAATCGTGTCTGCAGCGACTTGCTGGGAAAAGGACTCGGGAACTTCGGTGCCTGATCCGTCCCTCGCCGACGGCCGCTGCTCGTCCGCGCTACTCGACCCGCCGACCTGGGCCCAGCCGGTCGCGCGTTGAACCAGTGCAGCATTCAATGCCTGTAGCACCGCGTCATCGAACCTTCGAGGGTCGATCGAACGACGCCATGAGCTGTCAACGTCGACCGCACGAACCAACCCGGAGCCGTCCACGGTAATCCCGATCAAGCCCGTCTCATCGTGGCTCGTGTAGCAGGCATCGGAGTCGGCTTGCTGCCAATGCTGGCTAAGCTCGGCTGCCGACGCCTGAAGGCCCGCGAACCCCGCCAGTTCGTGCGCGGCTCCGCCCTGTTCTTGATAATCCACCATTGAGTGCGTCCTCCCCAACGCCACCGCGGGCTAATGCTCGTCTTGCTGCGACGAGTTGAATCCGTCGATCACCGGCGGTGCGATGACCTGGCCGGTGTCAGGATCGACCTCGGGGTCGAACTCGAAGTGCTCGTCAGTGTCCTTGATGTACTTGCGCTCATGTTCTTCGTCCTCGGCGTTCTGCCCGCGTTGCCCTGCCCCGGCAATGCCGCCACCCGCGGCGCCACCGCGTGCATTAGCAGAACCAGACACGCCTGCTCGGCCAGAGCTACCAACACCAGATGAACTCCCCGGCCCGAGAACTCCGCGACCTCCGACGCCGGGACCGCTGCGACCGCCCAAGCCCCCGACGCCACGCCCCGTTCCAGTACCAGGTGATCCGCTTACCCTCGGGACGATTCCGATGCCGACACCAGTGCCACTCCCCGCCGGCCCACCGCCAACGCCGGTACCTGCTGGAGGGTCGACGGGAGATGGGTTGTTCGGGCTCACCCAGGCCGATCCGGATTCGGCAGGCGTACGGGTCTCGTCCGACTGCGACCAACCGCCTTCGCCGCCTGCCGTGGTATCGCCGCTCCCGTCGTAGACGGGTGTGCGGACGGAGCTTGACGTCGCTGTGGAACCGACACCGTAGTAGCCGGTGCTCGGGTCGACAGAGTTCGGGCGCTGCGTGTCGGCAACACCAACATCAGCCACGGACGAAGGCACAGGCGGATACGGCTGCAGGGACTGCACTGTGCTGCTGGACGAGGTCCGGTATGCGGCGTAGTCCTCGCGAGCCTTCTGTTCTGCCTCGTTGCGCGCGGCCTCATGGATCTGCTGGCCGGCCAGCTTCGCGCCGAGGTTGGTTGGCGCGAGGTCGCTGAAGCCGAGATCAAGTGGCGGCACGTTGTGTGGTGCCGGCATTGAGTTCTTGGTGCGGCTGAAGTGCTCGCCTTGGCCCTCCACACCCTTGGCCAACGCCGCTGACAGCTCTTCCGACTGCTGCACCACATCCCGGAACGGCGACGACTCCTGCGTCATCGCCTCCGACGCGTTTCCGCTCCATGACCGGTGACAGCGGTTGATCGCCCCTTGGACAAGCTCGTCAACGCGACGTAGTCGAGTAGTGAACTGACCAGAGAGGTTGCCCGCGGCGATCGACAGCGAGGTAACCCCCATGCCGCCATTGAGCTCCCGGTGGATCTTCGGGTGATCGAACGCGGCCTGTGCTTGGCCTGCGATCTTCTTTGGTTGGCTGAACGGCCACACAGCCCTACCCCCTCAGTTCTTGGCCGGAAGATTCGACAGCACCATGCTCGCCACCTGCTTCGCCACGGCACACGTGTCCTGATGTTCCGGGCGATCGCTGTCACCGCGATCCACAGTCACGCCGAAGACGTCCTCAGAATTCGCTGCGACGTAGATTCCGCAGGTGAACGTCGCCGGATCGCTCGTTACCATCGGATATCCGTCGACGTCCTCGTCCGGTGCTGGCTTACCTGTTGTTTGAAGCACACTGCTGAGGCCGTAGTTCGTCGTTACCGACGGCGCGATGTGGACCTGAAGCCCATCCGTGTCCACGCCCCATGTGCACGTGTCCTCTCCCCAAGCAGAGGGCCGGTGCGAGTTTGCGCCAGATGTTCCAAGCTGTTGAAGTTGCCCGGGTTTGAGCAACTGGCACGGATCGCTCACCGCTTCGAGATTCTTGGGGTTACGCACCATTGGCCTACCTGGATCCTGCGATGCGGTGGCTGGCACGGCGCTTGTGGGAGAGGGCGTTCCACTCTCGGGCTGAGAACAAGCAGCAACAGCAAGAGCGGTCACACAGAGCATGGTCGCCACGGCTGGCCGGATCTGGTTCATAGCTTCTTGATCTCGCTTCTGTTTTCGTCGTCGATGCGTTCGTACTCGCGCTGGGCAGCCTCGATCTTGTCGCGGAAGTCCTCAACCCAGCGGCGCATATCGTCGACCGTCTGCGTCGCGGATCCCGGTCCTTGTGTGAGGTGTTGGATGATCTTCTTCGTCGTATCCACGCTCACCTCGTCAACGCCAGGTGGCTGGATTTGACGGAAGTAGGCGGCATCTTGCGCAGCAAGCTTCAGCTCGTTCAGCGCGGCGTCGAGATCTGCCTTGACGGCGTTGAAGTCTTCCGGCGCGACTTCGAAGGTGCTTTCCGTTGTCCCAACCGTCGAGCTCGTGATCAGCGGGATCCGGAACATCCCCGTCACGGCGTCCGTGATGACCTGCGGGAATGATCCATGCGTGGCCGGATCGTTCGGTGCGGTCATGGCTCCCCTCTCTTGTGGCTCAGCGGATTCAAGCCGCTCTTAACTTCACTGACCGTTCGCGCATCACCGCGGTAGTTTCTCGGCGAGCTCGGAAAGTGTCCGGGCCACCAATCCTGGGTCGGCTGGGGCGGTCACCAGGAACTCGCCGCGTAGGTATTGGAGGTACGAACCCTGGGTGCTTCCGGTAAGTAGCACGACACTGTCAGGGGTTCGCAGCTTGCCGCGACGATCTCGAACCGCTACCGTGAATTCCCCGTCGTGGATGCGTTCACCAGAGACCATGCGGGCGTATTCGCGGGCATCGTCGCTGCGGACCTTGCGGGCTCGTAGCTCGCGGATCGTGGCGTTGACCTGTGCTTGTCCTTGATGAGCTGCAGCCGATTTGCTCGCGGCCTCGGCGTCTTCAAGCCGGATACTCACCGCTGAGCCGGCCACGGGAGTGATCTCAGGCCAGAGGCCCACCAACGCGCTGTAGGCGGAGGTAGGCCAGACGGGATCAATGCGGACCTTGCGTCCCTCAACCCGAGTACGGACAGCTTGGTCACCAGCGATCGACACCAGCCCGCGGACGTGCTTGCCGCGCTGTGGCGCGAACCGTGTATCGGCCTCGGTCGACGCGTAGGCCAGCAGCCGCATGATGTCGCTAACCCACGGAACGGCCTGGCCGGCACGGTCGATCCATCCTCGTGCTCGTGCCTTGTCCTGGGCTTTTTCCCATTCGGCAACCGGGTCGTCGGGCTCTCCGAGGTCGGGAAAATACTGGAGCAGCCGAGGTGGCGGGACCAGGCGTTCCTCACCGCCTTCCTGGTGCGCGAGTCCTGCGCCGTACCAGAGCGGGCCGAACAGGCTGGCGTCGAACTCCAGCGCCCCAGACACGAACTCCCCCAACTCGTGATGACGTGATCTTCGACGGCCGAGCATATCGAGCAGCGTTCGCGCTATGGGCGAGACGAACACTGACATCGGATCACGCGGCTGATCTCACCCGGATGGTCCAACCATCTGCTCCCGTCCTGTGCTCCGCTTCACGCTCTGGATGCTGTCTCCACCCGTCTTCGGAGACTTGACCACTGACGATAAAACTCCCCAACCATGCGAGAGCAACGAGTAGTCCATGCACAGGTGGTGTCGGCATCGCAACTGGGCTCGCAAGTCATAGGGACCAGGCGTCTAACTGTGACCACCCGAGGTAAGTCCGAATCCGAGGGGGAGCCCCTGCGGCTGCACTTGCGAGACAAATTGAGCAACCGACGCTCGCGCTCAGGCGGATCATGAGATCCTCTCGCGTACTCCGGAAGTTCAAGTCGTAATCGAGGGGAGCGGATTGCGTGAGCGTGGTTCAGGTTAGGCATGTCCGGAAGGTCTTGGACGAACGCTTCACCGACCTCATTGATCTGACAGACCAGCGGTGGCCCACGGAGCAGCACCGTGAAGACGCCCGCCTCAGTCGTAGCCTTGCCGCGCTCGCTGCACAGATCGAGCATCCTTGCAGCGGTGCGGTTGCCGCCCAGGCAGTGTTTGACGGGCAGGACGACCGCGGCCTGGACGCAATTGCGATCGAGCTTCGGTCGGCGCAGCCACGCATTTCGCTTGTACAGGCCAAGTGGAACCATCAAGGCAAGGCTAAGTTCAGCGAGGGCGACGTCCACAAGATGCTGCGCGGGCTGGACTTGATCCTGAACCTCGACTTCGGCCGGTTCAACCGCCGCTTCCAACGGCATGTACCTCAGCTCGAACGGGCCTTCGACGCCGAGGGTGGCACGCCGAAGATCACCCTTGTGCTGGCGCTGATGCGTACCGAGCCGCTCAACGTCGAAGTGCGCGAGCTCCTTGAGGAGGAGATCGGCAAGCACAACCAGGTCGTGGAAATGGTCGACTACAAGATCCTCGATCTGCGTGACTTCCACCGCGAGATTCTCGGAAGTGCGGCAGCGCCGAAGATCGATGCACGGGTACGCCTCGAAGGCTTCGGGCACGAGTCGATGCCGTACCGGGCCATGTACGGGACTATGTCCGTACCGGATATTGCCAAGCTGTTCACCGAGCACCGACGAGGGTTGTTCGCCAGGAATATCCGCGACGCGCTCGACTTGACCGATGTCAACGTCAAGATCAGGAACACGCTGCTCGAATACCCCGAGCACTTCTGGTACTTCAGCAACGGCATCACGATGCTCTGCGACAGCATCAAACCCGTTGGCTCCTCGGTGGTGCCGGGTGGTGTGGGTGACTTCAGTCTCAAGGGCGTGAGCGTGGTCAACGGGGCTCAGACCGTCAGTGCGATTCACAAGGCTTTCAGCACCAACGCCGAGAAGTCCGCAAAGGGCCGGGTGCTGGTACGTCTGATCTCGCTGGAGAACTGCCCACCCGGCTTCGGTGACCAGGTCACCACGAGTACGAACACGCAGAATCCCATCGAGGACCGCGACTTCAAGTCTCTCGATGCAGGCCAGATCAAGCTGCGTGAGGATTTCGCGCTCTTGTTGCACCGCAGCTACGTCATCAAGCGCGGTGAGCCGAAGCCTGACCGTGAACACGGCTGCTCGATCACTGAAGCGGCTGAAGCGCTCGCGGCGACTCATCCCAATGCGGAGTTCGCTGCGGTAGCCAAGCACGACCTCTCCGCGCTCTGGCAGGACGACGCATACCAGGAGCTTTTCGGTCCGTCACCAGATGCGTACAGAGTGTGGCGCTGTGTGCAGCTGCTGCGCGAGGTCCGTGACCGGCTTACAGAACTGCGAGAGGGGCTTCGTTGGAGAGCCGAGGCGGTGGCGGGCTATGCCGATCTGCTTATCGCCCACGTCGTGTACCGCCAGCTCGACACCAGGGCGATCCAGGATCCCGACACTGACTGGGACGCACAGCTCGCCCGCGTTCCCACGCTTGTCGAGGACGCCTTCAGCTGGGTCCTGCAAGCGATCGATAAGGAATACGGACCCAACAGCCATGTGATCGCAGCAGTGCGGAACACCGAGCGTATCGAGCGAGTGGCCCGCACCGCCGTACGAGGCTTGGTGGCTGGCCACCCCGCGCCGACGCTTGCCGCTGAGTATCAGGTCACAGAGGGCGACGAGCCGAGGGGGCGCCAGGTCGACGCCGTCAAGACGTTGGTGGCCGCCGGGCGAATTCCCGACGGCACGGTGCTTGAGTTTCGTCCGAGCAGCAGACCGCAGCGTCGTGAGATGACCGAGTGGCTCGCCGAGGACCCGGCGAGGGGCCTGGCCGTGTGGCGGAATTCCGTATCGAAGCAGCTCCAGTGGCAGGCTGACAACGGGTGGTACTCGCCGAGCGGCCTGGTGCGGCACATGCGCCGCATGGCATCCGGAAAGGACCAGGCGGCGCAGGGGCCTGAGCACTGGTACGTGCCGGAGGAAGGCTCACTCGGCTACCTCGCCGACGCGGTGCGGGCCGAACGTGGCTTGGTAGTGACCGAAGGAGCCGATGAGTAGTAAGAGCCCGTGGCATGGGCCGTGGTTTGGCCAGGCGTAGGATGCCGCCCTTGTTCGCAGTCGTGGTCGATTGTCAGCGGTGGCCCGTAGGGTCGCCGTCCGTGGACGTGCCGACGTATCGCAAAGGGGAAGCCAGCGCATTTCTTCGCGACCGTAAGATCTCCGATGGATGAGCGTGAGCCTTTGGGCGCTGCGTACACCGGCAAAGAGAAGAGTTCATCGTGTTGGAGGAGCTGACCTTGGATCTGGAGATCCCGCGCCCTGTGGATGTGGAGGCGTCCCCGGAGGCGGCTACCCAGCCCCAGGTCACCGCCCTCGGCGAGGGCGAGATCGTCGACTACATCACGAACACCCCAGTCAAGGACACCCCGAAGGAGAAGGTTCGCCAGCGCATTGCGCGAGCTCTTTTCCACGAACACGGGATCTCGCCTGGTGATATGGAGCGTGACTTCCCGATCACGGTGAGCACTGACGGTGCGCGTGCGCGGAAGAAGAAGGCGGACATCGCGATCTTCGCGCATGACACGGCGCATATCGAGGAGAATCTGCGCCGGGTGGTGGTCTGCAAGCCTGAGCCCAAGCGCGGCAAGAACGTCGTCAAGCTCCGCGAGCCCGAGCAAGCCGAGAAGGACCTCCAGGATCTCAAGGACCTCCTTGGCGCGGAGAACCGTCCCGAGTGCGTCGACGGCATGTGGACCGACGGGGTCGACTTCTTCTTCCTCAGGAAGATCGCCAATAAGTTCGGCGCCACATACGAGCACCGCAGTGACTGGGACGTGGCACCGGAGAGTGTTGGTAGCCGTACTGTCGCCTCTCATCAGCGGCTGCGCCGGGCCGAGCCGGAGATGCTGAAGACGACCTTCCGTCGCTGTCACAACTACATCCACGGCAATGAGGGCATGCCGAAGGACGCCGCGTTCTGGCAGTTCCTCTACCTGCTTTTCGCGAAGATGTACGACGAGCGCAAGAGCCGCGGCACCGGCCGTGCTCGGTTCCGGACCGACATGACAGAGCCGTTCACCGAAGAGGGCCGGAAGGAGATCCGCAAGCGGATTGAGAGTCTCTTCGAGGAGGTCAAGGCAGAATACGCCAAGATCAACGTGTTCCGGCCCACCGATGAGATCACTCTGTCCGACCGGGCATTGGCATTCATCGTCGGTGAGCTCGCTCCGTATGACCTCAGTGGTACCGACGTCGACGCCAAGGGCATTGCCTATCAGGAACTGGTAGGCGCCAACCTGCGTGGCGACCGGGGCCAGTACTTCACTCCGCGCGGTGCCGTGCAGCTGATGGTGGAGATCCTCAATCCGAAGGAGGACGAAACCGTACTGGACCCGACCTGCGGTACCGGCGGCTTCCTCCAGGCGACGCTCAACCACCTGCACCACACCTGGCAGAAGAAGGAAGGGACGTACGACTTCCCGGACACTCCCGAGCAGCAGGAGCGGTTCCGGGACAAGCTGCGCGCGTACGCCGATACGCACTTGTTCGGTGCGGATTTCGACCCGTTCCTGGTGCGAGCTACCACCATGAACATCATGACGTTGGCTGACACCACCGGGAACGTCTTCCACATGGACTCGCTCGCCTTCCCTCGCGGGCATCTGTCGGGTGTGGAGCCGGCGAAGGCAAAGATCCCGTTCGGTGAGGTTGTGGACGTGCTGCTCACCAACCCGCCGTTCGGCGCGGATATCCCGATCAGTGACGAATCGGTACTGGGCTCATTCCGTGACGGTGTCGCCAAGTATTGGGGCCGCGACAAGGTCACCGGAGAGCTCGTGGAGAGCACCACGAGCAAGCCGGCGAGTATGGCGCCCGAGCAGTTGTTCATCCAGCGGGCCATCGAGTGGGTCAAGCCCGGTGGCCGTATCGGTATCGTCCTGCCTAACGGCATCCTGTCCAACCCCGGTCCGACGGATGAGGCGATCCGTCGCTACATCTTGGAGCAGTGCTGGATTCTCGGCAGCGTCGAGCTGCCGGTGGAAACCTTCATCGTCGACGCAAACGTCAACATCCTGACCACCTTGCTCTTCCTCAAGAAAAAGACCGCGCAAGAGGTGCGCAACCACCGCATGGGCACTGAGAAGCCCTACCCGGTGTTCATGGCCGTTGCCGAGAAGGTTGGCTTCGACCGGCGCGGCAACGAGCTATACAAGCGCTACCCGAACGGTAACGTAGTTATGGAGGTTACGGTCGAGCGCGAGCGGATCCGAATCAACGGGAAGGAAGAAGTTCGGGAATTGAAGCGGAGCCGGGAGGTCCCCGATAACGACCTGCCGATCATCGCCGAGAGGTACCGCGAATTCCGGGCGAAGTACCCGATGCCAGGCATCGACCCGCGCGCGGCGAAGGCGGATTCGGGGGGCTGTGAGTGAAGGTCGTCAGCCTTACCAATCCGGTCACGTCGAAGTGGCTCACTGATCAAGGGTTCAGGTTGGATCCGGCGCCTTATCTGTCGGGGGCGCTCGAAGCACGGATGCTGCTGGAGCGGTTGCCAAATACAATGACGTTGGAGAACGTCACGGCGGGGATCTTTCATGCTGGACGGTTCAGTCGCCGGTGGGTCCAGGATCCCGATCACGGGATCCCTTTCTTTTCGAGTACGGACATCCTGGAAGTCGACTTCTCCTACCTTCCGCTTGTTGCCAAGAACGCGGCTGCGGAGAATCCCCGACTGCTCATCGAGCCAGGTTGGACACTTATCACTAGATCGGGAACGGTCGGGCGCATTGCATATGCACGGCCTGATGTCGACGGATTCGCCTGCAGCGAGCACGTCCTCCGGGTGGTGCCGAATTCTAAGAAAATCCCTTCAGGTTACTTGTACACATTCCTCCGAAGTCGCTATGGTGTCCCGATGATCGCTAGTTCCGCATACGGGGCGATCATCCAGCATATCGAGCCCGACCACATTGCCGACTTGCCTGTACCGCGATTCGATGCGGAGTTGGAGAAGCGGATCCACCGCATGGCGGAGATCAGCGCGCGGCTGCGCGCACGCTTCCAGGCCGCGTTGGTCGCCGCGACGGAGGACTTCTTCACGAGCGTTGGTCTGCCTGAGTTGATCGACCTGCGGTGGCATCAGCAGGAGCGGGACCTCGGGTTTGAGGTGGAGGGGGTCGGGCCGACCTCGCTGAGGGCGCTGAACTTCGCCCCACGCGCGCAGCGGCTTATTGAGAAGCTTGGCTCGGTGCCCAGCAAGACACTGGGCGAGATCTGTGCTGGGGGCCAATTGGGGTCGGGGGTGCGCTTTAAACGCATCGACACTGACCCGGAACACGGGGTACAGCTCGTGGGTCAGCGACAAGGCTTCTGGCTGCGACCCGAGGGCCGATGGATCAGTGCTGAGCAAGCCCCGCACGGTATCTTTGCGCAGGATGAAACAGTCATGATCGCGGCTCAGGGGACTTTGGGCGAGAACGAGGTCTTCTGTCGCCCTCTCTTCGTGACTGGAAGCTGGTTGAATTACGTTTACACGCAGCACTTCTTGCGTGTCGTCAGCGCCGATGCTGAGGTTCCCGGCGCGTATCTCTTCGCGTTTCTCCGCTCCGAGGCTGCGTTCCGTTTGCTCCGTTCGATGAGCGTAGGAGGCAAGCAACAGGACATCCACGAAACTCTGCGTGCTGGGATTCCTATCCCGCTCGCCGCTCCCGAAGACCGCCACCGCATCGCCGAAACAGTCCGCCGCGCCTACCGCAACCGCGACCGCGCCGACGCCCTTGAAGATCAAGCGCTTGCCCTGCTGACCAAAGCCATCGAGGAAGCCGCAGCCACCAAGAAGGAGGCCGCTGTCTGATGGGTGCCAGGATCGTTGCCGTTGGGGAAGCCGTCAACGATGCCGAGCGGCGGGTGATCGCGCATCTGCGTGATCACGGCCGAGAGGACTGGACGGTCCTGCACTCTGTCGAGATCCCGCAGCGCGACGAGCTGTTCGAGATCGATCTTGTCGTCGTCACTGGGCATGCCGTTTATGTCATCGACGTCAAAGGGACACGGGGCCGCATCGAGGTCGAGGGCGGCCGCTGGCATCCCGCCCGGCGAGGCTCTTTCTATAGCCCGCTCCCCAAACTTCGCGGCCACGCCAAGAAGCTGAAAAGCATCCTGCAGAACGCGCATCCGCAGCTGTCCCGCGTCTACACGAACGCGCTTGTCGTGCTTCCTGCATCCGACGCCGCGTTGATTGACCGCACGCCGGACCAGCGAGACCGGAAAGCGACCGTGACGCTGCCTGAGCTGATCGGTCGCCTCGCCGACGTGAGCCGCGTTCCGGTGACGACTCGCCCTGTGGATGCGGATATCTCAGCCCACCACGCGACCATCGTCACGACCGTCCAAGGCAACTCGCGTGCGCCGTCAGGTCCGCTCCGGTTCGGGAGCTGGGAGGTGATCGAACGGCTCAGCGAGTCGCAACGCGCACCTGGCATCGATGTACTGGACGAGTACCGAGCGAAAAACGCCCACGCCGTGCAGGGATCGGGCACGGTACGGTTGTCCGTGCGCGCCGCGGACCCGTACGCTCCTGCCGCAGACCGGGAAACGCTGCAGAAGCAGATCGGGATCGCTTACGAGGCACTCGGCAAGCTGCCGCCGCATCCGCATATCGTCGGTGTGCGGGACTTCTTCGGGCTCGAAGACGATAGTGCCTTCGTCACTGTCTACGACGATGTTCCAGGCCATGCCTTGCGGCTTCATCTGGGTAACGGCTCCAACGATCCGCTTACCGCGGATGCCAAGATGCGCATCCTCCGTCAAACTCTCCTAGGCCTGGCACACGCACACAATCGCCGAATCGCGCACCGCGAGCTAAGTCCGTCCACAATTTTGATCACGCAGGATGGCCGAGCCGTGCTGACAGGCTTCGACTATGCGAAGACAGCACAGCAACGCGGCCACACCGTGGTGCGTCAGGCCCATGCCGCCGCCGAGGTGGCTTACCTGGCGCCCGAGTGCCACGCCGATCCAGCGAAGATGGGAACGGCCTCTGACATCTACGCGGTGGGGGTCATCGGATTCGAGCTGCTTACCGGTCATCTCCCTTTCTCGTCCGCTACGGAACAGGCGAATGCGGGTGGGCGGCTGCCAGCCAGCGAGCTCGCAGCCGCCGGTGTGCGTACCGAACTTGTGCACTGGCTGCAGACGTTGTGCGCCACTGACCCCGCTCAACGGCCGACGGCGGTCGAGGCACTGCGAAGGCTGGAGCTCGCGCTCGGGGCGCAGAGCACTCCAAAGAAACGTCTGGGCTCTGCGGGGCCGCCAGGACCGCCCGCCCCTCCGTCTCAGACGCCCGCAGCAGCGGACGGCCCTCGGGACCCCTCGTTCTTCAAGAATCTCCCGGCTGACTTCCAGATCGGTACGAAGTACGTCGTGCGCAACCGGCTGGGCCGTCCGGGATCCTTCGGTGTCGCCTACCGGGTGTATGACACGATAAGGAATGTCGACCGAGCGGTGAAGCTTGTTCTGCACGACCGGGATTCGCCGCTGGAACGGCTGCGCCGTGAGGCGAGTGTGCTGGAGCGCCTCGACAGCGCGCCGCATTCCAATGTGGTGGTGATGGTGGATGCCGACCGACTGCCGGCGCCGGACACGTACCCGTATTTGGTCTTCGAGTTCGTCGAAGGTAAGGACGTCGGGGAGGTGATTCGCGACGGTCGGCTCGGCCCGGCCGACGTAGTGCGCCTCGGGATAGACACGGCCCGCGGACTCGCACACATCCACCAGCTCGGGGTGTGGCACTGCGACATCAAGCCCAGCAACCTGCTGTGGACCGACGATGGGGTGAAGCTCATCGACTTCGGGATCGCCAAGACCGCGGACTCCTCGGAGGGGCACACCCACACCAGTCCCCGTTATAGCCCACCCGACCTGGATGAAGTACCGGCCGACGGCAGCGGTTTCGCCGACCGTGATCTGTTCGCACTGGGCGTCACGATGTATGAGGCGCTGACCGCCGGACAGTATCCGTGGGGACACGTGAGTCAGCCGCCGCCCGGCGTGCGCGCTCTTGACCCGCGTACCGCCTTCATTGGCTTCGGCGATCTGGCACCGGTGCTGGTGGAAATCTTGCTGAGGGCCATCTCGCCGTATCGCGCTGAGCGTTTCACCTCTGCCGAAGACCTGCTGACAGCCCTGGAGGCACTCGAGAGCGCCCGCGTGGCCATAGCACAGCCCGTCGAGCCACCGGACGACATCTTGTCCGGTGCTTCTGCAGCGCTCCCGTTCGCCGAGCCCGCACCGAACTCCAACCCGTACGTTGCCCACTTGCAGACGCTCTACAGCCAGAACCATCGCAGCAATCGGGGTACCCGTGGCCTCGATCCACAGGGTATGCAGGTGTACGTCGAAACAGCCCTCGACCGCGAACTGGTTCCAGCGTTGACAGCGGGTCGACACGCGTTGGTCATCGTCACCGGCAACGCGGGTGATGGAAAGACGGCGTTCTTGGAGCGCTTCGAAGCTCAGGCACGCGACCTCGGCGCCAAGTTTGGCCCGGATCGCGTCAACGGCAGTGATTTCACTCTGAACGGGCATCGTTTTCGGACCAACCATGACGGTAGCCAGGACGAGGCCGATGTCGCCAGTGACGAGGTCTTGGAGGATTTCTTCGCGCTGTACGAGGGTGGAGACGCATCCGACTGGACGCAGCTGGAAGAGACCCGCCTGATCGCGGTGAATGAGGGACGCCTGGTGGATTTCCTCAGCCACCGCCGTGAGCGTTTCCCGCTCCTGTCCAAGCTAGCCAATATCGGCCTGGCCGGTGGCGTGACCGGGGACGCGGTCGCTGTGGTCAACCTCAATGCGCGTGATGTGTCAGTCCGCCCAGTCGATGCGGACGGCAACCCTCGCGACGACGAATCGATCATGGAGCGCATGCTGGAGCGGATGACGCACGAACGTTTCTGGGAGGATTGCGCTTCCTGCGATATCGCTGACATCTGCTACGCGCGGCACAACGCCCAGACGTTCCGTCACCCCGACGCGGGACCACAGATCAGGAGCCGACTGCGGCGGGCGTACGAGCTCACCCAGCTACGCGGCCGTCTCCATATCACCCTGCGCGATCTGCGTTCTGCCCTCGCGTACATGCTCACTTCGGGGCGGGACTGCGAGGAAATCCACGCTTTGCACGCCGCCGGTGATGCGCAGCCCCTGCTCGACAGCTACTACTTCTCGGCGTACCTGGGCGCCCCGTCCGCCCCTGACGGTCGGCCCAGAGAGCAGGACCGGCTGCTTCGGCTGTTGAGAGAGACGGACGTCGCCGCAGCACCGCAGCCACAGCTGGACCGGCGACTCGACTACGCCGGGCTCATCGACGATCGCGCCTTGGTAGCTGTCGATGGCCGCTCAGACCGAGATCGGCAGCTGATCGCCACGCAGTTCGCGCAGTTGGCGCGATCCACCTCAGCGTTGTCGGATGACGTCCTCGCGCACCGGCGCTATCTGGACGCAGCCCGGAGACTTCTCTACTTCGAGCTGCGTGACGACGGTCGCGCCGAGCGCATGCTGCCTTATCCCTCTGCACTGCGTTTTCTTCATCTGCTCACCTCGCCGACGGCAGCCGCAACGGCCCGAGATGAAGTGCTATATGCGTTGAACAGGGGAGAAGGGCTGGCCGCGCAGGACCGGATCGGTGAGTTTTTGGCGCTGAAGCTGCGGGAGGTGCCGCAAGGTACGGTGCGCAGCTTCCGGCTGTTCCCCGCAGCAGGCTTCACCCTGGAACCGGGGGACGCCCCGGCGTCGGCGTACGTTGAAGGCAGCCGGACGGCTCTGCGATTGCGCTACGAGGATCCTGGTGGCCGCCCAGGTGCCAAGGCCGAACTCACCATCCGGCTCGACCTGTTCGAACTGCTCCAGCGCTTTGCCCAAGGGTACCGACCCGGCGTTGCCGACATGCAGGGACAGCAACTCGCCCTCACTGTGTTCAAAAATCGGTTGGCTTCGGTTCCTTACCAGGAAGTGTTGCTTACTGCCCATGGACACGATCTGCGCCGGATTCGCCGCACTTCGGATCATGCGCTACACATGGCGGATTTGTCCACTGTGTCCGGTGGTGGGCTGGAGGAGGATGCATGGCGCTGACCAGTGTGCACGGTAAGTTCCACCATCCCGGGGTCAGCCACCTCGACTACAAGACCCTCCATATGGACCGAGTTCTGACCGCGTTTCTGGCGCGCCTTTGGCACCGCGGTCTGCCGAGTAAACTCAGCCGCGCCGGGGACCTGACCGTCGACGATTTCGTGGATCTCTTCCTGGCCAATCCTGATGTGTTCGAGGGCTTTGACCGGGACACGACGACCCGCTGGGCGAGCACGCATCTGATGGACCTGGTCAACCGGGGCCGGGCGAACGAAGCGGTGGCAGGACCCCGTCCGCTGCACGGTTTCACTTACCGTTTCCGCAACAGCCGCAAGTCCCGCCCGTATGGGGCAGATGAACAGCTCTACGAGATGCTCGCCGAGACGCCGGGGGTGTTGCAGGAGCTGCAATCGTTCTTCTTCTCCGACGTGGACCGGACCACTGGGGTGATCAAGCCTGGTCCGGACACCGACGTGGAGACGCAGGCACTGCTGCACCTGGTCAGCAAGGCGTACGGCAAAGTCGAGGACAGGCCGGACACGAGCAAGCCCCGCAGGCCGTATCCACCGTTGTGCCGGGAGCCTGCGAGGCTGCTCGCAGAGGATGTCATGCGGCTGCTCTACCACCAGGAGCACATGCCCCGTACGGTCCTCGTCGAGTACTTGAAGGTGCTATTCGCCTTCCATCTGGCTCTCTACCATCTGCGGATGATCAAGCTGCTGCCGAAGGCGGTTGACGTGGGCGCCGTCGACCCCTCGTGCGCGAGCGGGCACATAAGCGCGGACGCTGCCCATCAATGCCCCTACCGGGTCCGTCTCTTCGTGGACGTTGAGGGGGTTCCCGGCACCACGGCAGCCGGCCTCGCAGAACACAGCGCCGACGTGTGGTACGGCCGCATCCAGCTGTTCGTTAAAGCCACGTTCGAAGTGAAGAAGCTGGATGAGTTCGCCGAACACCTGGTGGCCAAGCGCCGCAAGCTTTCCGCTCCTCCGGGGCGTTCGTATTTCTCGGTTGCCGAGACACTGGCTCTGCTGGGCAAGCCCCACAAGAGCGAGCGCGACAACTTCTTCGCCCAGCGGGTGAACGGAGTACTGGACGACGAGACCGAGCTGCCCGCAGAAGTGCGACAGATTGTGGACCTGGGTCTGAGCCCGTTCGACGAGTACATCGAGATGCTGTTGCACTACAAAAGCCGCTACCACCGCGGATACATCGTCGATTGCCTGGACTCGCTGCTGCTGAAGAACCGCCCCGGCGCACTGCTGGCCCAGCCGCGCGGCCCTCGGCGCGAGCGCCGCTTCGTGCTCGACGCGCAACTGCTGGAAATACTGCTGCAGATCTCCCTGCTACGCCCAGGC
This sequence comes from Saccharopolyspora sp. NPDC050389, assembly GCF_040655595.1. Classification (NCBI taxonomy): domain Bacteria; kingdom Bacillati; phylum Actinomycetota; class Actinomycetes; order Pseudonocardiales; family Pseudonocardiaceae; genus Saccharopolyspora; species Saccharopolyspora sp. NPDC050389. The sequence goes on along the minus strand of NZ_JBFAKG010000048.1, from coordinate 59,553 downwards.
CCGGACGGGAACCTGTCGACTTCGCCGATGCGAATCGACGAGTTCTTGGCCGTACTGCGTGAACGGTACGGCCTGTACATCGATCAGCTGCCTGACACCGACGGCTTCGTGGGTGCCGACCTGGACGATCAGGCTGCTCTGCGGGCGAATTCGGCCGCTTTTCTCAACCGTCTCCGCGAGATCGGCTACTACCAGGACATGTCGGACGCCTATCTGACGCAGACCATTACTCCTCGCTACTCCATGGGTACGGCATCCAATGTGGAGGTGGTCCGGTGAGCACCGTCGGACTGACCGAGCCGGACGCTGCGGACCTGCGAGACGCACTGGAGAGCGTGCTGGTTCCCCACCTCGCAGGTCTGCTCGCCGCTAGGGCCGCGGGCCACTGTATGCGGGTGACCGAGGTGGACGCCGCGCTTGCGGCGCGTCTGGTGCGCAGACTCAGGAGTGCCAACGGCACGAGTGCTGAAGTGTGCCTGCTGGGACCGGCGCAAGACACCGAGGAAGGCAGCGAACTGCGGGATGTCACAGTGACCAGTACCAAACTGGTAGAGCTGCGTAACCGCACTGAACAGCCCCAGACCGTGGGCGATCCCGGCCCCCTGCTTGTCTTCGTGCCACCGGGGCTCAGGGCCAGCGCCGAGGACTCCTTTGGCATCGCGACCTTCGAGGAAATTTCCCTCGGCGGCAGTTACGGCCTTCTCACCGCGCGGTTGCTGGACGAGGTGCCTGCCACATTGCGGACCAGTGTGGAGGAGTTGTTCGTATTCCTCGGCGAAATCTCCGACCAGCGTACGACCGACCGGGCACGTGCCGCTTACCTGCTCACACTCAAGACTAATGGTTTTGAGAGTCAGGCTGCCGGGGCTGCGGTTTTCCACTTCGGCTTGATTCCGGACTTCGAGCTGTTTGCTGAGTCGGGCGAGGTACGCGAGCGGGCGGCCCGCAATCGTGATCTCGTCGACAAGCTGAGTGAGCCCACGCGCTCAGAACGCCATAGGGTACTGGAACTCGGGCTCACCGACCCGAATTTCACCAACCGTCTGGCTGGCTTCGCAGCCCGCTGCGGGCTAGAGGACCGCGTCGCGTGGACGCGGCGCATCGTCGTTGACCGGGAGAATTGGTCGCTCTCCTTCAGTAACTGGCACCTCGATGACCGGCGACGCCCGTCGGTCTCCATCGACATGCAGGAACTCGAGTTGCCACGTGCTGGTGACGTGCCCAACGATCTTGCTGCCTACCCGTCACTGTCAGCTATAGCTGGCCAGCCCTACCTGCTGGCTGGGCCGAAGGGCGTCAATGAACTCATCGCCCGTTTCATCGTCCAGCCGGCCCCCCGCAAAGTGGAGGGGCTCGCCCGGTTCCGTGTGGAGATCGCCTCGGATAAGTCCGGGCCGATCGGCCGTAGCACACATGTATCGGTAGGGAAGACCGCCAAGACGGAGTACAAGACGGCGCTGCGCAAGCTCGCGAAGATCGACTGGGATGAGGGCTGGCACTACGTCACCGTCACGCCGCTCGATGACCATGCGCAGCCTCTCGATGTCGAGCCGCGAAGTGACGGCATGCCGGGTGGTGAGAGCGAGCGGTTCTATGTCGTACCCGACGCGGAGACGGAGGAGCCTCCGGAGCGCAGTGCCGGCCTGTACGAGGGCGTCGCCCAGGCCCTGTGCGATCTCCAGTTTCAGGCGTTGGGGAACGGCGATGATCCGACGCGGGTCGCGCTCGGTGAAGTGCGGTGGAAGGTTGGTTCCGGCCGCGCTCAGCAAAGGGCGCTCAGTGCCCGGATCAGCACCGCTGGGCAGGTTGACATCCGTCTTTCCCCCACTCTTACCGCTGTTCAGCAGCAGATCCTTGCGGCAGCGGACCGGCCAGGGCTGTGGCAACTGAGCTTGGGACCGACGGGCGCGGGCGAACCGATGTTGGATGCCGATGACGGGTTGGTAGCGGCACTGACCGGCCGGAGTGCCGAAGCCTTTGACGCCTTTCTCGCCGCGCGGCATGCGTACTTCTCTGTGCTCCGTGGCGTTCACGATCAGCCAACGGATGAGAACTTTCTGGTCACCGAGGCAGTCGACTTCTCGGCGGTCCGAACCGAACTCGCTGCGTATGCGGAGGCGTACACCGAACTCATCGCAGCGCAGCTGCATCACCTGGAACGGTCCACGGACACGGAGCGAGGCCAGGTTCTCATCCGCCTCGCCCAGCTGCTGCAGATCGATTGCGTGGCAGTGACACTCAAGGATGGTCTCGGGCAGCGCCGCCACGTTCTGCTTGTCTCTCCGACGCACCCACTGCGCGCTCTGTGGCTCGCGACGTGGTCGGCTTTGGGAACCGACTGGATTACCCGGCTGGCAGGGGCTGAGCAGCGCCAAATCATCGCAGCTCGCAGCTCACTGCTAGATGAGCTGTCCTCGCTGGGTTTTCCCTTCGCGGTGCCGCGGCGGGACGGGCGCCTTCTGATGGCTGCCGAGAACCTCACTCCCTACTGGGGCGCTTATCTCCCCAGCGAGGTGGAAGACCCGCGCGGTCTGCTTGGCCAGCTGGCCACGGCACTGCGGTTGCCGGCCACGACCTCTAACACCGGAGCCGGGGCGACGGGCCTATCCGGTGGACACCTCGCGGACCGCGTGGAGCGCTATGTGCGCTTGCACCCATACGTGCACACCCTCGTCATGAACGTGGTGAACGCAGGTCGCGCCGAACTGCTCGCCGACATGCTGCTAGAACTCCAGCGACGGGATGCGACGCGGTCTCTCCGCTTCGACCTGCGGCTGTGCGTTGACGATCCGGAGTCCCCGGAAGCCGGAGAGGCGCTCGCTGAGCTGCTGCGCGCTGAGGCACAGGTTTCGGCTGCCGAGGCAGAAGCGTTCCTCAATCCCTCAGGAGGTACGCTTAATGCCAAGTTGGCATTTTCTGTCCGAGCGGTGGACGAATTCATCGCCAAGCCAAGTGAATTCGAAGCACACCTCACCGTCCTCATCGACGCCTTCGGTGGCGAGCAGCTCAGCTCCACTCAACACCAGAACATCGCGTACGCGCCGGTCCACGGCCTAGTACAGGCGATGGCGTCGCAATATGTCGAGAACGAGCAGCAGGTTGCGTGGCGCAAGTTCCCCAGGCATGGCGAAGCACCGACTCTGGATGACGCCGAAGACCTCACCATGCTGCTCGGCCAACTCCCCGCGCTCATAGCCTCGGCTGCTGCGGCTGTAGCCACCGCCGGCCAAGCCCTCCGGCATGTCCCTTGCAGCGTGCTTGCACTGGAGACCGCGGACCGCGCCTTGCTGTACCACGCCCACCAGGTCAGCGACTGGGTCGTCACCGTCGACCGTACCTTGGGGCTTGAGTACTTCGATCACTCTGCCAGTGACGGACGCCCCGAGTACGTCATCGACTACGCGCCACAGACGGGCGGCACTCTAGGGCACCAGATTATGGTCAGCTCCAAGTCCGTGGACGAGCTGCGTGCCCTGCTCGGCCCGGTTGCCCAGGACCACGACCTGGACGTCGACCAACATCATCTCCACACGTTCTTCGACCAGTTGCGGCTGCTATCGGGGAACCTGGCCTTCAAACTGGCGTCTGCCAGTCCAACCCAGCGTATGGAGGTCCTCGGCCTCTCACTCGCCCGGCTTTACCTTGACTACCAAGGAGTACTCACCAACCAGATCGTCGTCCCCTTGGACGCACACCCCGAGCTATATCGAGAAGTTCGCCACCAGGCACGAGAACTGGGGGAATCCCTCTCCTTCCACCGCAGTGACCTCGCTCTGTTCCACCTCGACGAACGACACAAGACGATCACTTGCCGGTTGGTTGAGGTCAAGTGCTATACAGCCTTGAACGGCATTGGCGCCTACCAACAGCTAAAGACGAAGATCGCTCAACAGTTGGAGCGCAGCCAGGATGTCCTCACAGCTGCCTTTGACCCGCATCTCAGCACTCCGGATCGTGTCGACCGCAGCGTGAAAAACCTCGCGCTCAACTCCATGCTCCGCTTCTACCTGACACGGGCCTTCCGCCACGGCACGATGAGTGAGGTCCCCTACGCGGCGGCGCATCGCCTTCTGGACAGCCTAGATGACGGCTACACACTGCAGTTCACCCGCAGCGGACTGATCTTCGATCTCGCCCGGTCAGGTACCGACCGCGAGCTTGACCACGCCGTCGAGTTTCACCGCATCGGCCGAGACCTGATCAAGGAACTCATCGACGCGATCCCGACCGTCCAAAACAGGGTCCAGCCACAGAGTCAGGACCTTGAACCGTCCGGTGACGTGCCCGACAGCAGCGGCGGTGATCCCGCTGCCACCCTGTCGCAGCTCGATCTGACCGTGCCCAGGATCGCCGATGCCGCGTTCCGCGCGCCAGAGACCGAAGACACACCTACCCCGCCAGTATCGGACCAAGAGGTACCTGCCGCATCAGAAACTGCGGAGTCAGTACCTGAAGCGGTCACTGCGTGTGCCGATCCTGGTTCCCAGCCGCCGATCCCGTCAGCCGAGCCGAGCGAGTCTCTACAGCAAGAGGCAAGGCCGGATCCCGAGTCATCGTCTGCGGAGTTTCGCGACACTCCGATGGCCGATCCGCCCCGAGCAGTTACCGAGGTCACTCCCGACGCGTTCCTCGGTGTCATGCGTCCGTCCCCGCAGTATGGCGTGCTTGGCGACATCGCTGGCCGCACCATCGCCCTTGACCTCAACGAGACTCACACCATCAGCCTGTTCGGCGTCCAAGGCGGCGGCAAGAGCTACACCCTGGGCAGTATCATGGAAATGGCCTCACTCGCAGCACCCCCGGTGAACGAGCTACCGCATCCACTCGCGACCGTGGTATTCCATTACAGCCAGACACAGGACTACGCGCCAGAATTCACGTCTATGGCGCACCCGAACGACGATGAGACGCAGCTCCGAATGCTCAAGGAGCGCTACGGCGCGCAGCCCAAAGCTCTTCGGGACGTCCTGCTCCTCGTACCGGCAGCACAGCTTTCGGAGCGGCGCGCCCAGTACCCAGGCATCGAGGTGCAACCCCTCACCTTTGCGTCGAACGAACTGCAGGCCGCACACTGGCGTTTCCTTATGGGGGCTGTCGGCAACCAATCCGTCTACATCCGCCAGCTCACTCGCATCATGCGAGCTCACCGTGACAACTTGAACTTGGCAGCTATTCGCCAGGGTGTAGAGGATTCCGAACTATCCGACCATCTGAAGCGGCTGGCGCAAGAACGGCTCAACCTCGCCTCTGAGTACATCGACGACACCACACGGCTGAGCAGCTTGGTCCGGCCCGGCAGACTGATCATCGTCGATCTGCGCGACGAGTTCATCGAGAAGGACGAAGCGCTTGGTCTGTTCGTCGTCCTGATGCAGCTGTTCGCAGAAGCCAACGATGGCGGCGAGCACTTCAACAAACTTGCCGTCTTCGACGAGGCCCACAAGTACATCGACAGCCCAGATCTGGTTGCCGGACTAGTGGAAACGGTCCGAGAGATGCGCCATAAGGGCATGAGCATCCTGGTCGCCAGCCAGGACCCACCCTCCGTTCCGATCTCTCTCATCGAACTTTCCGACCATGTCATCCTTCACAAGTTCACTTCTCCCGCGTGGCTCAAGCACCTGCAGAAGGCCAACGCCGCGCTCTCTTCCCTTAGATCCGACCAGATGGCGCGGCTGAAGCCAGGCGAGGCATTCGTGTGGGCAAGCAAGGCCACCGACCCAGCGTTCACTCACGAGGCCGTACGCATTCGTTGCCGCCCGCGGGTCACGAAGCACGGCGGAGCCACAAAGACAGCGGACGGCGCGTAGTCGGCTTATCTGTCCTAGCTGGCTACGCGGATTGGTCAGGCTGATCGAGAAGACCAAACGCAGCCCCGTCCTCGCCGACTTCGAGGATGAGCTGGGCGACTTTGTGGGGTCGCCGACAACGACGCCGCAACCTGGGCGATCGATCTCAACAGCGGAGGCGCAGCGCTGCTGCTGGCGCTGCTGGTCAACCACGAGCAGCGGTTGCTCTACATTCCCGGCCGCACCGTCTATCACGCCGCGGCCAGCTACCGCGGCGACGGCAAGACCGACTGCGGGCATGATGGGCGCGGCGTTCTTCCGGTGGCTGGACCCGAAGACCGATCGGCTGCGTGCCTTCATTGGACAGTGTGTGGCGGACGAACACGACACGGGCGTCGATGCGGACATCTGTCCAGTGCAGGGTGGGGGCTTCTCCTTTTGGCATGCCGGTGCTGACGAGGACCTCGAACAACTCGGTGAGCGGGTCGTTGATGTCCGCGCGGTAGGCCGTCGGAGCTGCCGGGGGGCAACAGGTCCATGCGGGGTGGAATGGCATCGAGAACTTCTCCGACAATCCTCCCGGAGTTCGGAGAACTCTGCTGCCGCGGTCTCTTGGAGCGGGAGTAAGCGTAGGAAACCGGCACGAATCCGGCTCGTTCGCATGTGGAGTGGAGTGTTGCGAACTGGTCGGGACCGAATGAGGCGAGCACGACGCGCGGCGATTTCGGCATAACCAAGATTATCCCGCTGATCACTGAGCGCCGAAGGGCAGTGCGGATGACCTTTTCGGTTGATCCTGGGCGTTTCGCCGACTTTGGGCAGGGTGTACTGACGCCGCTTAATGATCTTGGCCAGAGTTGCTCGCTGAAATTCCCCACTCGGGGGTGGTGGTTAGCGTAGCGGTTGCCGGGTGCCGGTGGTGGCTTGGCGGAGGGTGTCGGTGCGGGCTTGGTGGTCGCGTAGCCGGTAGGAGTCTCCTTCGAGGGTGAGCACGACGGAGCGGTGCAGGAGTCGGTCGAGTAGGGCGGCGGCGACGGTGGTGTCGCCGAGGATCTCGCCCCAGGAGGCGACGCCGCGGTTGCTGGTCAGCACGATGGAGGTCTTCAAATATCGTTGGGAGACAACCTGAAACAGTGCGGAGGCGGCCTCAGCGGGCAGCGGCAGGTAGCCCAGTTCATCGATCACCAACAGGGATGGGCCGTTGAAGAAGCGCATGGTGGTGGCCCAGCGGCCCTCGATCGCGGCGCGGTGGCAGCGGGCGGCGAGGTCGGCGGCGGTGGTGAAGTAGGTGCGGTAGCCGGCCTCGGCGGCTTTGCGTGCCAACCCGACGGCGAGGTGGGTTTTGCCGACGCCGGGTTGACCGATGAGCAGGACATTGGTGGCGGATTCGATGTAGCGGCAGGTCGCCAGCTCGTTGATGAGCTTGGGGTCGACGGCGGGGGCGGTGTCGTAGTCGAAGTCCTCCAGGGTGGCCGGGGTGGGTAGCGAGGCGAAGCGGAGCCGGCCCGCCAGGCGGCGGGCCTCGGTCGCGGACACCTCGATGCCGAAGAGGCGTTCGAGTGTGGCGGTGGGGGTGAGGTCTTCGGCGGTGGCTTGCTCGAGGACCCCGGGCAGCGCCTCGGCGGCGGCGTGCAGCTTCAACGTGGCCAGATGGCCGCGTAGCTGCTGGTAGAGGCTGGCCTGGCTGGCGGTTGTCGGGGTCGTCTCGTCGGTGGCGGTGGTGATTTTTGTTGCTGTCACTGGGTTTTCCTGTCTCTCTGTGTTACTTGTCGCCGGCCGGGGCGGCCGGGGGCAGGGTGGTGCGGGCGGCGGCTGCCGCGGCGTAGCGGGCGAGATCGATGACAACCTCCGCGCCGACGGCGCCGGGCGTGGTCGGGCTGCCGCTGGTGCGGGTGCGCAAGGTGTCGGCGGCGGCGCGGGCGGCCGGTCCGGGTGGGATGCGCTGCTTGCTGCGGTGCGGCCGAGCGGAGGTGGCGGCGGTGATGGCGGCGTGTTCGAGGGCGAGCACGTGTCCGTGGTCGCGGACCATGGCGCCTGCTCCCTCGGGTGCCAGGGTGTGGCGGGCGATGACCGTCCCGGTCTCGGTGGCGATGTCGAGGTGGCTGGCGCCGAGCCGGAGGATGACGGCGACGGCGGCTCCGGCCAGTTCCGGGGCGACGCTGTAGCGGTTGCCGCGGAAGGACACCAGTGCCTGGGCCGACACCACTCGGGTCACCGACAGGGTGGCCGGGAACGGCGCGGCCGGCGCTGGACGCAGCGGCTCGGCCGCCGCGACGGTGACCACCGAAGCCTTCCCGTCGGAGGTGGGACGCAGCCGGGTGTCGCCGCGCTTGGCGCACCAGGTATCGAGCATCTGCTGGGCCTGCTCGGGCGTGACGTCGTCGGGCAGGGTGCGCCAGAAACGTTGCGCAGCAACGTGATTGGCCTTCTCCACCACACCTTTGCGGTTGCCTCGTCGCGGTGGACACGCCCGCACCTGCACACCGTAGTGCTTGGCGACGGCGGCAAAGGAGGCCTGCACCCGCCCGGTGTCGGGGTTGATCACGGTGGCCATCCGGTCGAACCGCCACGCATCCGTGCACCCGCCCAGCGCGCGGGTGACCCGGTCCAGGGCGTCGATCAGGTGCGGCTGATCCATCGACGGACACAGCCTGCCGCGCCACCGGCTCGAGTGCGACAGCGCCCCCCACCAGCAGGTGGGCGCATCTGCCCCACCCCCAGTGCGCGGGCGGGTCGGGCAGATCGACCCAGTCCCACTGGGTCTCCTCACCGGGCGGGTGCTCGATCACCGCGACCGCCCGCCCCGTCGCCGGTCGGCACGGCTCACACGCCGGGCGCAGGCTACGGATGCGCAGCTGGCGGGTCAGCGTCGGATACGAGAACCCGTAGCCCAGCTCGAGCAGCTCGTCGTAGAGCGTGGTGGCCCACAAGTGCGGGTCCTCGGCCAGCCGCGCCGCGCAGTAGATCGCGAACGGCTCGAACGGATCCGGCGTCGTGCAGGCACGAACCCCGGGTTGACGGTCGCCGTTGAGGTAGGCGCGGATGGTCTTGCGGTCCCGGCCCAGATGGCGGGCGATCGCGGAGATCGTCCAGCCCCGGGCGGACAGGGCGTGCGCGTCGATGTCTTCCTCCCGTGTGAGCATGGAGACGTGGGGCTCCTTCGAGCTGGTGAGTGGTCAGAGACCACCAGCCTTGAGGGAGCCCCGCCCGTCTCGGCGGAGCCACGCGGGTGGGGAATTTCAGTGAGCAGGTCTGGGGAGATTCACCTGAGCGCCGTCAGTACCGCCTTCCGGACGCCTTGTTGGTTCGACGCCGCCGAGGCCGTGTAGGTGCTCTGCGGCGTGGCCCGCTCCCGTGCCGAGAACAACGTGCCGGGTTGTGCAATACGGCCAAGGGGTTGGCCGGCCGGCTCAGTGGCAAGATCACGAACGAGGGTGCATTTATGGTGCAGAATCGTCGCCGATTGGGGGCGAATGTGGGCGAATCAAGACGTGAGCAATCGCAAATATCCCAGCTAGATCGACCGAGGGCGACTGGGGGACTAACCAGTCAGTTAACCGAAGGGTTACTGGTTCGAGTCCAGTCGGAGGAGCAAAAGCCCAGGTCACAGACCTGGGCTTCTTCTTTTTGGTGCCGGTTTCAAGATCAATGGTCCTAAAATGGTCCGTTTTCAGCGCGCGCTGTCGGTGCCACGGAACGCCTGCCTAATGGTCGGTGTTCGTTGTAGTCGTCGTTGTAAACTGCGTGGCGATGGACGGCGACCGCACCTCGGTCTGTTGATGCGTTTCGAGCGGACGGTCGACTGCGAGTAACTCGTAGTGCTGGATATTCGCTCATCGCCGATCACTTGGATCGGCTCTGGCGAACGGTGCCGCGCGGAAACCTGAGTCGTCTCCCATGTGGATGAACAGGTGCCCTTCGAGCGTGTCGTCGGCGGCCAGGGTGGCCCAGCCGCGCCCGCTGACCTGATCGCCTTCGTCGTCGCCTTCCCAGCTGAACTCGACGTAGGGCTGGCCGTCGCGCTTGGTCGAGCGGCAGTCCATCCAGCCGTGGACTGCGATGAACCCGAACTGCCCGGTCCCGTCCTCGGCGAACTCGATGAAGCCAGGTTCGATGAGGTCGATGTCATCACGGTCCCACGCGTCCATCTCCACGATCCGCCATCGGCCCGCCAGACTCATCGCTGGTCCTCCACGTGTTCGCCGTCGCGACGTCAGGGTAGTCACCGTGCGAGACCTTCGGTGTGTCGGTGTTGAATGGCGACGTGGTCAGTGCAGAAGTGGAGCGGGTTCGTCGGTTGATCGACGGCCTGCGGCGCAATCGCCGGACGCACCCACAGCATGGGCGACGGGAGTACTCGCAGCGGGTTCGGGAGGTCGCCGCCGAGTGTGAGGCGTTGATCGAAACCGAGCCGGCATCCGTACCTTCCCTCGCCCGTCGTGCGGTCGACCTGGTCACAACGGCGTTGATGTACCTGCACGACTCGTCTGGCATCGTCGGCGACGATCTCCACGCGCTGATGACCGTGTACGCGCGCGCCTGCGCGGCGGCGTCGCCCGAGCCCAAGCGGCTGGCGGCTTGGCTGGCCAAGCTTCGTCTGGATGGGCCGGGCTGGCCGGACTTCGAGCTGCGCGATTACGCCGCTGCACTCGGCCAGAAGGGCCGCGCCGAACTGGCGAGGATCGTCGACGAACGTGCCAAGGTAGCGGAGCCTGAATTCGGCAGGACGCCGTTCGGAATCCGCATCTTGCGCGAGCAACTGGCCGAGCTGACCGGAGACGTCGACCATTACGTCGCTGTGCTGGCCGAAGATCTCTACGCCGCCTCCCAGTACCTCAAGATCGTTGACGTGCTCCGATATGCCGGGCGCGCCTCGGACGCCGAGCAGTGGGCGCAGCGTGGGCTCGGGATCGGTAACCCGATCGACCAGGGCAAGCTTCGCGATCTCTACGTGGACTTGCTGCTTGAGCGCGGCGCGGCCGATGAAGCACTCGCCCTGCGGTGGCAGCTTTTCGACCAGCGCCCGACCGCATCCCACTACCGAGACCTACGCCGCACCGCAGAACGCACCGGAGACTGGAGCAGCCTGCGAGACGAAGCGCTCAAGCGCCTGCACCACGCCGCGACGAAGCAGCCCGCGTTCGCCGACCACCTCGTTGGAGTGCTGCTCGACGAAGGCGAACTGGACCAGGCGTGGCTGGAGGCGATCGACCACACCGACGACCTCCCCGAATCGCGCTGGCATCAACTCATCGAACTGCGCCAACCCACGCACCCGGAGGACGTGATCGAGCCGTGGCAGCGGTTGATTCAGCGGCCAGGATCCGGGTGACCGGGGTCTTCTCGGCCAGACGGCGGCGGACCAGGTCGCGGTGGGCGTCGACCAGGCAGGCGCCATATTGTGGTGGGCGCAGCAGTTCCTCCACACGATCGGCGCGGGCGTAGCGCTTGACCGTGTTCAGTGACCAGCCCAGGCGTCGAGAACACTCCAATAACCCGACGCCCTGGGCGAGCAGGCTGTGGACGGCGGCGTGCCGCTCGCGGGTGCGCGCGGCCAGCGCCGAGCCCGCGGGGCGGGGCGTGGTGTTCCAGCAGGCCGCGTGGGCGACCACGCACTTCTCCACCGCCGCGGCCAGGCCGTGCCACAAATGCCACCGGTCGCTGGCCTGGACCGCCGTCGGAGCCCCTTGTCGGATGGCCTCAGCGTAGGCAGCAGAGCCGTCGCGGCACACGACCTGGACACCTGGATGCTCGCGCAGCCATTCCGCCAAGGTCTCCGCCTTGCGGTCGGGCAGCACGTCGACGCGGCGGTGGCTGACCGCGTCGATCAGCAAAGTCGCGTACTTCCGACCACGCTTGATCGAGAAGTCGTCGACACCGAGCACCTCCACCGTCCCGACCTCCGGATCGGGCAGCGCGCGCACCAAGCGCAACAAGGTATTCCAACCAACCGCAAACCCCAGCCGGGCCGCAAGCCGCGACCCGGCCCGTCCGGCCAAAGCAAGCCCGACCTGCTCCAACGCCTTGCGGCACAACGAGGTCCGGCGCGCGTGCTTGACGGTCAGACCGTCGACCTGCTCAGCGAATGTCCCAACTCGACAGTCCTGGCCATCGCAGAAGAACCGGCGCACCCGTAACCGCAGCACCACCTGCTCGCCCGCCACAGGGCAATCGGCCAGCGCGCGGTCATACCGGCTGTGAGTCCGGCGCGACCGGCGGCCACAGGACGGGCAGACCCCCTCCTCCGCTCTGACATGAGCCCAGACCAGCACGCCAGACCCGGTCCGCTCGACTCGCTCGACCACCACGCCGGCCAAATGCGGCAGCAGCGCATCCAACCACCCATGCTCACACCCTGGACATGATCACAGAGCCGCCCCGGGCGTCGGCGGCGACCCCACCAAGTTGATCACGCAATCAGCCACAGAGCCAAGTTTTGGGTGTAACTGGGTTTGATCATCAGGTCAATTGCGTGCGGCGGACAGGCGTCCGTCGAAGGCGAGGTCGAAGGCGTTGAGGGCGGCTTTCCAGCGCATGGTCCAGCGTCCTCGGCCTCGGCCGGTGGGGTCCAGGCCCATCAGGGCGAGGTAGAGGCATTTGAGGGCGGCGCGGGTTCAATGGGTTAGCGCAACGCCTTGTCTGCTGCGAGGTGTTCGTGATGGGGCGTCCTGCGTTGCCGTTGCAGGTCCAGCGCCAGTTTTGGTCGATGATGCGGACCGGAGTTGTGCTCGACGACGTCCAACGCCGTCGTCGCCGAAAGCCTGCTGGATCGGTTGATCAACACCAGCCACCAGGTGTTCATGAACGGCCCCAGCGACCGACCGAACAAGCGGCCCCGGGGTGTCGCTCATGACAAGAAGAAGACCACAGAGTAGAACATCATCAGGACCCACCACCTGCGGAATTACGTGAGCGCAGGCCCCGGGAATAACGTGAGCGTTCACACCGGGTGTGTCGTTCGTGCGGGCGGCCGGGGTAGCCGGTTCGATGGGGATGTCGTCGAGCTGGTGGAGGTGTGGTGGCAGAACCGGTGAAGGTCCGCAGATTGACCGATCAGGAAGGGCAGAAGCTGCAGCGGATCGTGCGTCGCGGCGCACCAGCACGGTGCGGTACCGGCGGGCGATGATCATCCTGGCCTCCGCGGGCGGCAATCGGGTCCCGGTGATCGCGCAGCTGGTGGCGGCCGATCAGGACACCGTCCGCGACGTGATCCACTCGTTTCAACGAGATCGGCCTGGCCCAGGCAGAACGGCGGCCACCCCGCCGACAAGCAACCATCCCATGACATCCCTCAGCAACCCCCAGTTTTCCGTGAACGGCGATCTCGCCAAGCCGACCACCAATGGTGGGACCACGAGGATTGCGAACCACTGCCGCAGCGATCCGATTGAGCTGACAGCCTCGTCGGCCGCCTGCTGCCGCCCTAGCTCGCAACACCCCGGCGTTCGTTGGTACAAGGGGCATCGTGCGAAATGAATTTCGTGCCGCACTGTCCCGAAACACCTCGGTATTCACCGTAGGACAACCGAAGAAACCAGGTCAGACGGTTATCCAGGCGGATTCGTATGGCACCTGGACCGGGCCGGCCGTGGCCGTCACCTCTCTTGGCTGGTGGTAGCCGTTGCGTACCACCAGTCGGTGGCCGTGCTCGTCGAGTTCCTCACGGAATCGGGCGAGGTAGGCGTCCACCTCGGCCCGCACCGCCTCGGCCAGCATCCGCTGCGCCCCTGCACGCACCAACTCGTCGATCAACGACAACGAACCAGACGAACCACCCGGATGATCATCACCCGCTGCTGGGTCGGGCACTACGCTGAGCATGGGTCGTACCCTCCCGACTGACGCGCCAACGTCGGCCTGCTTGAGAACCTCTACTCGATCAGCGGGAAGGTACGCCCCTTCCCAGCCGATCCACAGGTTCCAAGCATTGCTCCAGGTATGCGTCGGTAGATGCCTCTGGAGAGTTACTTCCGCTGCCCGCTGGTCGGAGTAACTTTGGTCCCGGGCAACTGCAGAACGTGGTCCGCGGCCGGGTATCTGCGCCGCGGATGAACCCGGTGGCATGGTTGCTGTTCGTCCGTCGGTTTCGCATTGCTCGTCAGCCCTCGTCCAGCCGGTCCAGCAGGAGGGCGATCCCGACCACCGCGGAGAACGCCAGGCATCCTCCTGCCACGACATCGGTGGTGTAGTGCAGGTGCATCCGGATCATCACCACGACCATGATGGTGGCCACGAAACCGATCCCGGCGAACGCAAGTCCACTGAGAACTGAGATGTAAATATTGGTGCGATGTAGAAGGAACACGCCTACCACGGCCAGGAGCGCGACCAGTCCGGTCGTGTGTCCGCTGGGCAGTGCCCAGTAGTCGTTGATCGTGCGGCCGATCAGCGGCTTCAGCAGTTGGCTGAGCACGATGGCCGTGGCGGGCGCGAGTGCCGCGAGCAGCACGTGCGTCCAGCGCCCGCTGAGATATCCGATGCTGGTGACAAGGGCGGTCGCGGTCATCGTGGGCTTGCGGTCGCCGAGCTCGGCGATCTCGTGCAGGACTCGGAGCTGCTGGTCTGCGATGTGGGTGCGCAGCCAGTGCTCGACCGCGAGATCGAGGCCACCCGGCCCGGCCTGCCCACCGTGGCGGGCACCAAGCACCAGGACGACGAGGGCGCACGCGATCGCAGCAAGTCCCGCCGGGCGCCGGACCCGACGTGTGATCAACGGTGCTCGTGGTCCTCCCGAGGTGACGGTGTCCACTCGCCGTTCTGCGGGAGAACCAGTTGCAAACGTGCTTTCCTGCCACCTGGCGGACCGTCTGCTCGGATCCCTCACAGCTTTTCCACTCCCGCGGCGCGCACCCGGTTCCGCGTGTCGAGCACCCGCTCGGCGTGGCGTTCCAACAGTTCCCAGTCGAAGGCGTCGTGGTCGGTCAGCACGATCACAAGGTCGGCGCGCGCTATCTGCTCCGGGGCGCACGGCACCATCTGCACGTCCACCGGCACCTGCGCCGGGTCGATCAGCGGATCCACGGCGCACAGTTCGGCGCCGAGCGCGTTGAGCCGCTTGGCCACGCTCATCGCCGGGGAGTGCCGGGCGTCGCCGGAGTTCAGCTTGTACGCCAGTCCCGCCAACAGGATCCTGCTGCCGTTGACCGCTTTGTGCCGCCGGTTGAGGTGCTCGACGGCCCGGACGACGACGTAGTCGGGCATGTGCTCGTTGACGTCGTTGGCGAGGTCGACGAACCGGAACGCCTGCCCCAGCGCGCGCCGGGACTGCCAGGACAGGTACGTCGGATCGATCGGCAGGCAGTGGCCGCCCACGCCCGGACCGGGCGTGAACCGCATGAACCCGAAGGGTTTGCTGGCCGCCGCGTCGATCACCGACCACACGTCCACGCCGAGCCCGTGGCAGTGCACCGCCAGCTCGTTGACCAACGCGATGTTGACGTGGCGGAAGGTGTTCTCCAGCAGCTTGGTCAGCTCAGCCTCGCGGGTGCCCGGAACCGGCACGGTGCACTCCACCAGCGAGTCGTAGAACTCCCGGACCACTGCGGTGGACTTGGCGTCCA
Organism: Saccharopolyspora sp. NPDC050389; assembly: GCF_040655595.1. Lineage (NCBI taxonomy): Bacteria > Bacillati > Actinomycetota > Actinomycetes > Pseudonocardiales > Pseudonocardiaceae > Saccharopolyspora > Saccharopolyspora sp. NPDC050389. The sequence continues at coordinate 44,204 of NZ_JBFAKG010000048.1, read as the reverse complement.
CACCGGACACGATCTTGGGCGTGTTGTGGAAGCGCCAGGTCCGGTTGCTCGGGTCGATGCGCTCCGGACTGTAGCCGACCGAGAATTCCACGCCCGCGCGCAGACCCGATCCGGCTTCCAGGATCGGAACGAAGATCTCCTCGGTGGTGCCCGGATACGTGGTGGACTCCAGGATCACGCAGCAGCCCGGCATGAGATGCCCGGCCAGTATCCGCGCCGCCTCCTCGATGTAGTCCAGGTCCGGGGCGCCGTCGCGCAGTGGTGTGGGCACGCAGACCACAGCGGTCTCGAACCCGGCCAGCGCGCTGCGGTCGCTGGTGGGCCGGTACCTTCCCGAGGCCAGGGCCGTGGTGAGCTCGGCGTCGTCGACGTCGTCGATGAACGTGCTCGCTCGCTTGAGCAGGTCGATGCGGTCCTTGTCGGTGTCGAAGCCGACCACGTCGTAGCCGACCTCGACGGCGCGCATCGCGAGCGGCAGGCCCACATAACCCTGCCCGATGACGACCACGCGCCCACCTGCGCTGGAGATCATGCCGCCCCCTTACCCGCGCCGGCCCCTCGCCCGGCGCGTTCTGATTTGGCGAAAGTTGTTGCCGGAACTAGTAGAAGCACCGGTTAAGCAGCGCGCCGCCGAGCACTGGGTTGGCACCGGTCTGCCACAGCGCGTCGACCGGGTGGCCGTCGCGCGGTGCAGGACCCAGTCGGGGGCGAGGAGCGCGGCGATCATCCGCGGGAACGGGATCGCCGAGATGCCGACGGTGACGACCACCCGGATGCGGTCGCCGAGGCCGGGTTGCGCGGAGACCGATTCGTAGCGGTCGAACTGGCGACCGCCGTAGCGCCACGGGCCGCCCGACCAGTGCGGGTGCTGGGTGCAGGCGTGCACTTGCGGTGCCCAGCGCAGCAGGCGCCCGGTCAGCGTTGTATTCGAACGTGTGCCCGACCACGAGCTGGACCTGCTGTTCAGCCACGATCTCGACGAGGCGGGAGGCGTCCGACACCGACGTTGTCAGCTTCTCCACCAGAGCGCGCTTCCCGCGGCACAGCGCCTCGGCGTCGACGACGGCGACGCGCACGTCCAGCAACGTGCTGAGCACGCGAACATGCTTCGAACCCCAGTTCCCGCATCCGATCACTGCCAATCGTGTTTTTCGCGCTCAACCCGATCAGACCCCCCAGTTGGCCGGCTCTCCGATGGAAATTTTCCACCATCAGCGTCCGGCACATCGGTTGATTTCCACCGCACTGTTACGGACAGCGTTGCTTGGTAGCGCTTCGTGCTTGCCCTCGAATTGGGCTGCCACGCGTTCCGCGAGATACGACTACGGGCTGTGCCGGCAGGCGGGTGGTCAACTTTTTCTCGAATACCCACTTCGGTCCGAAGATCACCACGAGAGACGACTCGGCTCCCGGATCAAGGGCGAAAAGCACTGTAGCAGAAGGGCTTTCCTGTCAGCAGCCAGCGCTCGACCAGAGTTGTCGGCGGATCGTGCGGTTGGAGTACGCCTGTCTGCCGGCAACCGCCCCGGCCGGGTGCGTGGCCTGCCCGTCCCGGGGCGGCGAGTTGCCGGCGGATCGTGCGGTTGGAGTACGCCTTCTGCCCAACGCCTCCCGATCGAGACGCTTGGGTGCCGCAGAGCGCGATTTCTCGTCCTTCGACTGCGCCCCCTGCGTGGGGCTCGCTCGCCGCGGCAGCCGAGCCTGCAAGCGCCGGCCACAGCCGGTGTTCGGGAATGCCGTCGTGCCGGCCCCGCCGCGTGCTGATGGCGCACGTGATCGTGGCGTCCGTACTGACCGTCCACTCCGGACCCTCCGGTGCATCGCAGCCGGTGCTCGCGTCCAGAATCGATGATCGGCCCAAACGGCCCCCGCCGCGTCGACCGATCCGGCAACGACGGCTCCAGCCGGGCCCACTCCGCATCAGTCAGATCATGTACCGGTGAGCGGTGCCGAATGGTGATGATCTGAAGCCGCACCCAACGACCAAGATCTATCAGCCACGCCCTATCCCCCACACCGCTGACGACACGCGCCATCCCTTGACAAGCCTCGGTGGACGTTGTGAGGCTTTGACATCGAGGTTGGTTAATAACCACCTGGATTGGCCGGTCGCCGCCAGAACTGGGGCACGTTGCTGGGGCACCGGCAGTCACCGTTCGTCATGGGGGAGGCGACGATGATGCTCGCGCATGTTCAGGACCGCGCAGTTTGCCCGGTGCCGTCGTGACCGCGCAAACCGTTCAGTCCGTCCTGCCACGCCTGGCGATCGACGGCGGTACTCCGGTGCGGACGACGCCGCTTCCGGCCTGGCCGCAGTTCGATGATGCCGACGCTCGGGCTACCGCCGACGTGTTGCGGTCCGGAAACGTCAACTACTGGACCGGCAACCACGGGCGGGCATTCGAATCTGAGTTCGCCCGGTGGGCCGGCGTTCCTTGTGCCGTGGCGGTGGCCAATGGCACCGTTGCTCTTGAGCTGGCACTCCGTGCCCTGGGGATCGGACCCGGGCATGAGGTGATCGTGCCGGCGGTGACCTTCATCGGCACGGCGAGTGCCGTCGCTGCCTGCGGAGCACGTCCGGTCGTCGTCGACGTCGACCCGGATTCGCAGGCGATGACCGTCGAAACCGTCGCTCGCGCGATCACCAACCGGACGGCCGCGTTGATCGTCGTCCACGTCGGCGGGTATCCGGCGGATGCGGGGGAGCTGGCCGAATTCGCGGTCGCCAAGGGCCTCCCGCTCGTCGAGGACTGCGCCCAAGCGCACGGGGCGTGTCGCGACCTCCGGCCGGTGGGGCGATTCGGTTGTATCGCCGCCTGGTCGTTCTGCCAGGACAAGATCATGACGACAGCCGGTGAGGGCGGCGCGATCACGACGGGCGACACCGACCTGTACCGACGCTGCTGGGAGCTCAAGGATCACGGCAAGAGCTGGGTGGGAGTCCACGAGACCCAACACCCGCCCGGTTTCCGTTGGCTCCACGACACGTTCGGCACGAACGCTCGGATGACCGAGATCCAGGCGGCCGTCGGACGGCTGCAGCTGGCCAAACTCGACGGCTGGGTTGCGCAGCGGCGCGCGCGGGCCGATGTCCTCCGCCGCGCGCTCGGGGAGGTTGCGGCGCTGCGACTACCCGCGCTCGCCCCCGGCGTCGAGCACTCTTACTACCGCTTCTACGCGCACCTGCGGGAAGACCGGATGAAGCCGGGCTGGACTCGCAACCGGGTGGTCGCGGCCATCAACGCGGAAGGCGTGTCAGCGGCGTTCGGCGGATGCACGGAGATCTACCGGGAGAAAGCGTTCGACGCGGTCGGACGTCCAGCGAGTCCGCTGCCCGTCGCGCACTGGCTCGGACGTCATTCGATGGTGCTTCCGGTCCATCCGGCATTGTCGGCAGCGGACGTGCAGGACGTGGCCGAGGCAGCACGGAAGGTACTCGAGGAGGCCTCGGCATGAGACGCGCGGTTGACATCCTCGTCGCGGTCGTCGCTGGGATCGCGCTTCTTCCGCTGTTCTTCGTACTCGCCTTGACAATCCTGACCGTCATGGGGAACCCGGTGCTGTTCCGGCAGACCAGGCCGGGGCTGCACAACGTTCCGTTCGTCATCCTCAAGTTCTCCACCATGCGGGCACCTCGGTACGTCGGTGAACCCGATCACGAGCGCACGACTCGACTCGGCGCCGTCCTGCGCGCCACCAGTCTGGACGAGCTCCCTCAGTTGTGGAACATCCTGCGGGGCCACATGAGCTTCATCGGCCCGCGGCCCCTGCCCATCCGGCCCAAGGAGTCGTACACATCCGCCGAGCGGGCGCGCCTCGTAATCCGTCCAGGCTTGACCGGGTGGGCTCAGGTCAACGGGCGCAATGCGCTCAGGCCGCAGGAACGCACCGAGCTGGATATCTGGTACATCTGCAACCGCTCTCTGTCCCTGGACCTCAAGATCCTCTTCCTGACAGTCGTGAGGGGGCTGAGGGCGCAGGGAGTCCACGGGCCACTGGAGCCTCACAAGACCGGGACCGCATCTCACAAGTCTGACGACACCGAGATTGCCGGAGTCGCTGAACGCTGCGACGGCGCAGCCGGTTCAAGGGCGCTGGAACGTGGCCAGGCCTGAGCAAGTCGCGAGTCCCACGACGACTGTCGAGCCCGGTCACACCGTGGTCGCGGTCCTCGCCCGGGAAATCTCGGGCTCGCCACCGCGCTGACGCTCGCGGACTAGACGAGATCGTTTCACGCTGCGGGCTCTGAGCCGTTCAGGGTCGGGGCCGTTCGGAATTTGGGGGGAACATGAAGGCATTGGTCACCGGCGCTGCTGGGTTCATCGGAAGTCATCTTGTCGAGCGGCTGATCGACGAAGGTGCGGACGTGGTTGTGCTGGACAACATGTCCACGGGCGTGGGCTATGACCTCGACCGCCTCGCGGCGCTGGGCAAGCTCGACTTCGTCCGCGGTTCGGTGCTCGATGAACCCCTGATGGGCTCCCTCGTCGCGACGGCGGACGTCGTCTTCCACATGGCGGCCACGGTGGGGGTGAAGGCCATTGTGGACGATCCGATCGGTGCGCTGCGAACCAACCTCCGCGGCAGCGAGGTGGTGCTGGAGGCCGCGCGCCTCAGTGGCACGAAGGTGCTTGTCATGTCGAGCAGTGAAGTCTACGGCCACAACACCGCGGACTTGCTGCACGAGGATTCGCCCCGCATCCTCGGTTCTCCGCTCGCCGCCCGATCGTCATATGCGGAGGCAAAGGCGGTCGTCGAGACCCTCGCCCATTCGTACTGGAAGTTCCACGGCGTGCCGACCGTGATCGTCCGGCCATTCAGCGTCGTGGGCCCGCGGCAGACGGGGCGATTCGGGATGGTCATCCCCCGCTTCGTCGACGCGGCGCTCGCGGGTGAGCCGATCACGGTTTTCGGCGACGGGAACCAGACCCGCTGCTTCTGCCATGTCGACGATGCGGTGACCGCCATCTTGGGGCTGAGTCGTCACCCGGGCGCCGTCGGCGAGGTGTTCAACGTCGGCCGACCGGTGGAGGTGTCGATCAAAACGCTCGCGCAGCGCTGCATCGAGCTGACGAACTCGTCGAGTGTGATCCGGCACAAACCCTACGTGGAGGCCTACCAGGACGGTTCCGTCGACATGGAACGGCGCATCCCGGACATCTCCCGGGTGCGGGACCTCATCGGATTCGAACCCCGGCTGGGACTCGACGACATCCTGCGCAGCATCATCGCCTCCCGAGGCGGCGATTCGGGCGGGCGGTCACCCGCCCGCAGCGTGCCCGTCGCTCTGTCGGCCGCCGGGACAGGACGGGACGCTTCTCGATGAAGATCGGCATCGTCAGCCAGCTGTTTCCTCCCGAGGAAGCAGCAGTTCCGAGCACGCTCGCCGATGTCCTCGCCGAGCGGGGGCACGACGTCAAGGTGCTGACCGGGTTTCCCCATCACCCGTACGGCAAGGTGTACGACGGATACCGGCAGCGCTGGGCCCATGTCGAGAACCGCGGGCCGGTCCGGGTCCGACGGGTGCCGCTGTATCCCAGCCACGACGTCAACCCCCTGCGACGCGCCGCCACCTTCCTCAGTTTTGCGATGACATCTGCGGCGGCATCCCGCTTCCTGGCGGACCGCGATGCCATCTACGTCTACTCGACCCCGATGACCGCCGCAGCGGCCGCCGAGGCCGTGCGCCTGACCCGTGGCCGACCGTACGTGCTGCACATCCAGGATCTTTGGCCGGAGTCGGTGTTCGACTCGGGAATGGCCGGCGGACCAGCTCGACTTGTGGTGGGCCCTCCGATCGGTCTCGGGCTCCGCTACCTGTATCGGAACGCCGCACACCTGTTGACGATCTCACCGACGATGCGAGAGCTGCTGCTCGACCGAGGCGTGCCGGCGAACAAGGTCTCCGTCGTGTACAACTGGTCCGCCGAGGAGAACGGCACCTGGGTTCGGCCGGACTCGGCCATGCGCCACCGCCTGGGTCGGCCGGATCGAACAATCGCCGTGTTCGCCGGCAACGTTGGTCAGCTCAACGATGTCGACACCATCGTCGACGCGGCAGCCCTGTGCCGTGCGGACACCCCGATCGACGTTGCCGTCATCGGAGCGGGAACTGCGGCCGCCTCGGCCATACGCCGCGCAGGGGACCTCGGAGCCGACAACGTTCGGTTCCTCGATCGGCTGCCCGCCTCGGAGATGCCCTCGCTGTTCGGGACAGCGGACTACCTGCTCGTCACGCTGAAGGACACTCCACTGTCCCGGGCGACGATCCCGTCCAAGCTCGGTACGGCGCTTGCTCACGCCTGCCCGATCATCACAACCGTCCCCGGTGATGTGGCCGCGCTGTGCGCCGAGGGCGGCTTCGGCCTCGCTTGCCCTCCGCAGGATCCGCAGGCGCTCGCCGAGACGTTTCGCCGAGCCTGCAGCCAAGACGAATCCGCCCGCCGGCAGATGGGCCGGGCCTCGCTCGACTTCTATCACCGGACCATGTCCCAAGCACACTCGATCGCCAAGATCGAATCGGTGCTCTCGCGTGTGGCCGCGCGAACGTAGGCGTACGGATGGGAAGCCATGTTTGACGCTGAGTCGGCACCCGCGGTCGCCCGACGAGCGACCAGGCTCCGGGCACGCTGGTCGATCGCCGACCAGGGGTTGTCGAGCCTCGGCAACTTCCTGCTCGTCATCATCGTCGTCACGACGTCGTCGATCGAGGACGTCGGTCGATTCGGCTTGATCTACGCGACATATTTCCTGCTGCTGTTCGTCGCTCGGGGGTTGGCGACGGATCCGCTGGTGATCCGTTACGCGGGCGTTGCTCCGGACCGCTGGCGACACGTGGCGGCCCCGGCAGTCGGGGCCAGCGGAGTTCTGGCCGTCGGCATGGCGTCGGTCATCTGCGTCGCGGTCGTGTTCCTCGACTGGTCGCTGGGCGAGGGCTTCTTGATGCTGGCAGTGCTGCTCCCGGGATTGCTCACCCAGGACGCCTGGCGCATGGCGTTCTACTGCCTCGGGCGTCCGCTGCAGGCGTTCTGGAACGATCTCGTCTTCCTCGGGCTCCAGGTGATCGGCTTCCTCTGCCTCGCCATCGGCTCGGAGGTGGACGTGCTCCATCTCGTCGCGGTGTGGGGCGTCACCGCGTACCTGTGCGCCGGACTCGCCAGCCTGCAGGCAAGACTGCTGCCGAGTTGGCGATCGGCTTGGACATGGCTTTCCGACAATCGCGGCTGCGGCCCCGCATACGCCGGTGACTACGTTGCGAACCGCGGCGCGGAGCACGTCGCACTCGCCATCGTCAGTGCACTGGGCGGTCTCGGTGCTGCCGGAGCAGTCACTTCCTGCCGCAGCCTGTTCTCCCCGGTAGCGGCCATGCAGACGGGGGTGACCGCCTTTGCTCTCCCCGAAGCGGCCCGCCTGCGGGTCGAGGGGTCGATGCACCGACTCCGCGTACTCGTGTGGCTGACCACCGGCGCCATCACGATGCTGGTCCTGCTCGCGGGTGTCGCGCTGTACGGCGTCCCGGACGGAATCGGGAAAGCGGTCTTCGGCGACAGCTGGCGCCCCGCTCACGAACTGATCATTCCGATGACCGCCTTCAGCATCGCGAACGCATTGAGCTTCGGGGTGTGGATCGGGCTGCGCGGGTTGCAGCTGGCGAGAGAGACCTTTGTTGCGCGGATCCTGTCCAGCGTTCTGCTGCTCGGCGCGACCTCGGTGGGTGTGTTCATGTGGGGCCCAGCCGGAGCGGTCTGGGGGATGACGGCTGGCATGGTCGTGCAAGCGGTGTGGTTCGTGTACATCTTCGAGAGGCAGCATCGACCGGCCCGCGAACGCCCCCACAAGAATCGGCTCCGAAGGGGCGAGGTTCGAACGGCGTGTTGGGCCATGGCCGTCGCAGTGGTGACGGCCTTCCTCGCCGTCCTGCTGATCTGGCAGCCGCTGTTCGCAGGGCTCGGCCTCGTCGGCGTGTTCGGATTGGTCTATTTCGCAACGGACTTGACGCGTGCCCTGGCGGTCACACTTACCGTGGCCGCACTGCCGATCTTCGTAGATCCGGAAAAGCGGAGCTTCACGGTGCTCAACATCTTCCGTCCGGGTGCCGAGGATGCGGCGGATCCGGACACCCAGGTACATGTTGCCTTCGTGCTGGTGGCGATGGCCGCGGCCCTGATCGTGCTGCGAGGACGACCGTGGCGGGTTCGCACCCCACGTCCCGGGCAACGAATCGTCGTCATCCTGTTCGCGCTGTTCACCGTTTCGATCATCGCCGGCATCCAGGCCGGCGCGGGCGCGGTCGGCTTCATCTTCTACGCACAGACCATCGTTCCCCTGACGGCCTGGTTCGCGGCCGCGCACAGCGGTTTGTCGTACCGGACCACCGCGCGGATAGTCATGGCGGCAGTCGTCGCCACCCTGCTGTTGGTCTTCTGCTACATCTTCACCCACGGTGGGATCGAGCGGGCCTACGAGCTGTCCGCCACAGTGGACTCCGCGATTCCGCAATACCGCGCGTTCTTCCCGGGGCTCATGGCTTGCGCACTCGCCTTCGCGGTCGCGCGGTGGTCGATCGACCGCCGGCTGAGCATGGCCGTGGTGGTCGCGTGTGCGATCGCGGTCCCGTTCACCTGGTCCCGGGGTGGCATCGCAATGATGATCATTGCAGCGGCGGTGGCCTTCATCGCCCGACCGGGCAGGATGTCCTCGACGTCTCGGCTGCTCGCTCTGGGCGTTGGCGTAATAGCCGGTCTGGTCGCATTGCCGGCGGCCCTCGATCGCGGTGTGATCGGGAAGCGGGAGGACCTGACGGAATCAGACGACACCCGCCTGTCGCTCGCCGTGGAGGCCGCCAAGAGGATCCTGGACCGCCCGCTCTTGGGCGACAGGTTCCTGCCTCATGAGTCCGTCCTCATCGGTGGCGTCCAAGCGAAGTTCGAACGTCTCTTCCCGGCGCACAATCAATATCTCGACTACGGACTGCGGGGCGGCGTGCTGGCCGTGATCCTGCTCATCGCGCTGTTGGTGTTGTTCGGGATGCGCGCGTGGAAGTTGGCACGGACTGCGACGGACCCCGACGAAGCTGGTTACCATGCCGCGCTTCTCGCCGTCATCGTCGCCGTGGGCTTCGGCAACTTCTTCTGGTTGTACGTCATCCAGACGTGGACCGGCTGTGTGCTCATGATTCTTCTCGGGGTCTCGGCGGGGTTCCGGGCGCATCGGCCGCGCTCGCCCGCCGCGCTGGAGCCAGGCGGCCCAGGACACCGACCGACATCAATTCGAAGGAAGGTGGGTGCGTCATGAACGTGCTTGTCTCGTCGGCTGGCCGGCGCGGTGCGCTGGTGCAGATCTTCCGGGAGGTGCTGCACTCTCTGTTCGGTGCGGGAACCGTAGTGGCGGTGGACCGATCACCGCTTTCCGCAGCGGGGATGCTCGCCGACCACTTCGAAGTCGTACCGCCATGTGACAGCGATGCGTTCGTCCCGCACATGCTCGATCTGTGCCGCAGGTACGACATCGGCCTCCTCGTACCCACGATCGACCCGGAGCTGGCTGTCTATTCGGCGCACCGAGACCGCTTCGCCGCGATCGGAACTACCGTGATGGTGTCCGCACCGCAGGCCATCGAGATCTCCGCGGACAAGCTCCGGACGTTCCGGTGGTTCACCGAGAACTCGGTGCCGACCGTCCGCACCGCCTCGCTGAACGAGGTTCTCGGATCACCTCAGCACTGGCGACCACCGTGGATCGTGAAGCCCGTGGCGGGATCGGCCTCCAGCAGGGTGCGCCGGATCGACTCGTGGAGCGAGCTCGAGACGCTCCACCACGAGCCGGACCTCATCGTCCAGGAGGTGGCGCAGGGCCACGAACACACCGTCGACGCCTGGGTGGACCGCAGTGGTCGTTGTCGGTGCGTGTTGGCGCGCCGCCGGCTCGAAGTCCGCGGCGGGGAGGTGCAGAAAGCTGTCACGATCGAGAACCCGGAGCTCCAGGACCTGGTACGCCGGGTGGTCGAGCAGCTTCCTGGCGCATATGGTGCGTTGAACGTGCAGGTGGCCGTCGACGGCCCCACCATGTCCGCGATCGAGATCAATCCGCGCTTCGGCGGTGGGTATCCGCTGAGCTGGCAGGCGGGTGCGAACTTTCCGAAGTGGACAGTGGAGGAGGTCGCGGGACTGCCACCGACCTGGGCCGACGCCCAGCTGAGCGCCGGGCTGGCCATGCTCCGTTACGACGAGGCGGTTTTCGTCAAGGCATCGGAGGTCGGGCTGTGACCGATCACGGCGATTTGTGCGTCGTATTCGACATCGACGACACCCTCTACCTCGAACGGGACTACGTGAGAAGTGGTTTCGCCGCGATCGAACGGCTTCACGGTCTGGGCGGATTCGAGGAGGCTGCGTGGCAGCTGTTCCTCGACGGAGTGCGGGGCGACACGATCGATCGTGCCCTGCGCGTTATCGGCCGGAACCGGGATCCCGCGCTGGTCCGACAACTGGTCAGCACCTATCGGGAACACCGACCCGACATCCGATTGCTCCCAGATGCCCTGGGCTGGCTGGAACACCAGCATGTCGGTGTCCGCCTCGCCTGCGTGACCGACGGACCGCTCAGCAGCCAGCGTGCCAAAGTCAGCGCCCTCGGTCTCGCCACCTGGTGCCCGACGATCGTCATGACCGCAGCGCTGGGCGCCGAGTACGGCAAGCCGCACGTCCGAGCATTCCAGGAGGTCGCTCGCGCGACAAGCCTTCCACCGCAGCGATACGTCTACGTCGCGGACAATCCGCGGAAGGACTTCGACGGCCCTCACCAGCTCGGGTGGGCAACCATTCGGATCCGCAGGCGGGGTGGACTCCACGCGGAATTGGCGACGCCTGCCTTCGTGGACCACGAGCTCACGGATCTGCACGACCTCGACTCATTCCTCGGCCAGAAACGGTGAGGCTCACGATGGCCGCCTCCGTTGACGACTCGACCAGGACGACAGGGATACCGGGATGAACTTTCGCCAATACTTTCGGGTGCTGCGGGAGGGGTGGGCCCTCGTGGTTACCGCACTCATTGTCGGACTCAGCGCGGCTGCGGGGGTAACACTCCTCAGCGACAAGCAGTACACGGCGGACGTGACGTTGTTCGTTTCGGCGCAGAGCACAGGCTCAGGCCTGGACGACGCATACCACGGGATTCTGCTGTCGCAGCAAAAGGTTCAGTCCTACGTCGAGCTGATGAACAGCGAGCGCGTCCGCCAGGACGCCGTCAGAGCGTCCAGGCTCAACCTGACGCCGGACTACCTCGAGGGCAAGATCACCACCGAGGCGAAGACGGACACCGTTGTGCTCACGGTGAAGGTGCAGGACGAGTCTCCCGAACGGGCCCGGATTCTTACCGACGCCGTGGTGAATTCGTTCATCCGGTTGGTCGGTGACCTGGAGCGCACTGAAGTCTCCCCGGCCAACCCGCGAGGAACACCGAGTGTCGTCGCCCGCGTCGTCGCCCCGGCGGAACGCCCGACCGATCCGGTCTCGCCCCGGCCGTTGCTCAACCTCGTCCTCGGAGCAAGTCTGGGTCTCGCTGTCGGATACGGGGCTGCCCTGCTGCGACACATCCTCGACACGACGATCAAGTCCGTCGATTCCCTGCAGGAGGTGACCGGTACCCCGGTCCTCGGCAGCGTCGCCTTCGACGAGGGTGTCCCCAACCGACCGCTGATCCTGCACGAGGATCCGAAGTCTTCCCGTTCGGAGGCCTTCCGCCGGATTCGGACGAACCTTCAGTTCGCGGATCTCGACCAGCCGTGCAAGACCGTTCTGCTGACCAGCTCGGTACCGGGTGAGGGGAAGAGCACCACCCTGTGCAACCTCGCGATCACGTTGGCGCAGAGCGGAAAGCGGGTTGCCGTGGTCGAAGCGGACCTGCGCCAGCCACGGATGGACGACTATTTCGGGATCGAGGGCGGTATCGGACTCACCAACGTGCTGCTGGGTGAGCTGGAGCCGGACACGGTGCTCCAGCCCTGGGGCGGTCACCTGTTCGACGTGATAGGGAGCGGGCCGCTCCCGCCCAACCCCAGCGAGCTGCTCGGGGGTCAACACATGGCGGCGGTACTGTCGGAGCTCGCGCGCCGCTACGACATCGTGTTGATCGATTCTCCGCCGCTGCTGCCCGTCACGGACGCGGCCGCTCTTGCATCGCAGACCGACGGTGTTCTCCTGATCGTCAAATACGGCAAGACGAGCCGCCGACAGGTCACCGATGCCATGGCCGCACTGACGGCGGTGCCCGCCCGCGTCCTGGGAACAGTGCTCACGATGGTTCCCGAGGTCGGCAAACGTTCGGATTACTACCCCTACTACGAGGACTCGCCCCGCTTGGAAAACGTCGTGCGCAACATCCCGCCGGCCGACGTGAAGCAGGTGGCGCCGGTTCCTTCCAGGCCTGCCGACCAGGCGGACGGGGGGCCGAATCGATGACCCCGACATCGGCCACCGACGGACGGTTTCGGATCCACTTCGTGTGCACCGGCAACCTCTGCCGTTCTCCGACCGCAGAGATCGCCTTCCGCAAGTTGCTGCCGGTAGCGCTTGGTGCGGCCGCCTACAGGTTCGACGTGTCGAGTGCTGGGACCCACGCCCGGCTCGGGGAGATGATGGATCCCGAGAGCCTGCGGGCGCTGAGCGATCACGGCCTGGTCGACGGCGATGTACACGAATTCCACTCTCGTCCGATCACTGCGGAAACGATCCGCCGCGCTGACCTGGTTCTCACCGCGACCCGGAGCCATCGCAGAGGCGTCGTCCAGGCCCGGCCCGAGGCGCTTGCCAGGACGTTCACCGTGCTCGAGTTCGCCCGGCTGTTGGGCTCGGTGGATCGCACCTCGTTGCCGATCGATCCGCTCGACCGGTTCCGTGCTGGTGTCGTGGCCGCCCGAGATCGTCGGGGCACGATCCCCGCGGTTCCCAAGGCATCCGACGACATTCACGATCGCCGCGGCCGGACGCCCGCTGCACACGATGAAGCGCTCGTGACGATCCACAATGCACTCCTTCAGATCCTCGGAGTCCTGGCACTGCGGGAACAGCCCGGGGTGCCGCCCCTCGTAGCCGCGGCCGGTGGTGGAGGGGACGGCTCTCGGCCTCAACCGGTCGCCGACACCAGTGCCTCGGAATCACGTCGGCACCGATTTCGGCTCTGCGCCCACAGGTTGAATCGACCGGTTCTCCAACGATCTGCTCAGCCGTCCCTAATCCGTTCGCAAAAGGGGGTTTAGTTATGTCTGGCGGTAAAATGGACGCCGATGTCTCGGTGATCGGCCTTGGGCGGGTGGGCCTGCCCCTAGCATTGGCATTCGCGGGGCACGGGCTCCGGGTGATCGGCATCGAGCGCGACCCGGCGCGGCTGGACGCTCTGCGCGCCGGCACCATGCCCTTCGACGAACCCGGGGCACAGGAGGCTCTGGACGCCGCGCTGGGAGCAGGGCTGTTGGAGTTCTCCTGCGCAGTGCCGGACGCCGCGCGTGCGGCGAGTGTGGTCATCACCATCGGCACGCCCACCTTCACCCACCTCGAGATCGACATTCGCGACATCCGTGCGGTGATCGACGAACTGCTGCCGGTCATCAGGGGGTGCAGCCTGATTCTCCGCTCTACCGTCGCGCCGGGTACCACCGAGTTCGTGGCCGGTTACCTGCAGCAGAAGCGGGGGCTCGTACCGGGTCGCGATGTTTTTGTTGCACACGTTCCGGAGCGGATCGCGACCGGCAGGTTCTTCGAGGAGATCGAGACGCTCCCGATCATCGTAGGTGGCCTGGAATCCGCATCGACTCAGCGCGCTGTCGACCTGTTCAGCTGCTTCGGCGGCCGCATTGTTCCGACCAGTCCGGTACAGGCGGAGCTGGCCAAGATCTGGGCGAACATTGTCCGCTACGCCGACTTCGCGCTGCCGAACCTGCTGATGATGGACTGCGAGCGCTACGGCGCGAATGTGTTCGACGTCATCGAGCTGATCAACCGGGACTACCCGCGCGGCGGGATCGCACGTCCCGGTTTCACTGCGGGCACCTGCCTGCGCAAGGACTTCGCGTTCTCCGAGGAGCGCTCCAATGCCCCCGGGATGCTGCTGGCAGTGTCCCGGGTCAACGAGTCCGTCCCGCACTTCCTCGTGGAGGGCATCAAGCGGCGGATGGGACCCCTCGCCGGACAAAAGGTCGGGGTGCTCGGGCTCGCATTCAAGCGCGACACCGACGACGAACGCGATTCTCTAGCGCACAAGCTGATCAGGTTGCTGGAGCGCGAGCTCGCCGACGTGGCTGTTCACGACCCATTCGTCGCCACACCCACCCTGGGTTTCGAGGAGGCCGTCAGAGACGCCGACGCGGTTGTGGTGGCCGCGAACCACTCGGCGTTCGACGGCCTGGAGCCACTCAAGTTGATCTTCAAGCTGGCCAAGCCGGACTGCGTGGTCGTCGACCCGTGGAACACCTTCGGAATCGCCCAGGTCTTCGCCGGCCCGGACCAGGCCGCTTCGAGAAAGGAGATGCTGTGACCAGGATCCTGGTGACCGGCGGTGCGGGCACGATCGGCACCGCGGTGGTGCGACGGCTGCTGCGGGATGGAGACCACACGGTCAGGGTGAGTGACCAGCGAACAGCCCCGCGATGGATGCGTGACACCTGCGAGGTCCACACCGGCGATCTGCGCGACCTCGCGGAAGCCCGCTCCGCGCTGGCATCCTGTTCGTCGGTGATCCACCTCGCAGCGATCGTGGGTGGCATCGCCAACTTCCACAAGCTTCCGCACACCCTGACCGAGGTGAACAACGGGCTCTACAACAGCATCATGCGGGCGGCTCTGGACGTCTCGGTGGACCGGTTCGTCTACGTGTCCTCTTCCATGGTCTTCGAACGGGCCAAAGTGTTTCCCACTCCCGAGGACTACCTGCCGGACTGCCCCGTCCCGCGGTCGGCCTACGGCTACTCAAAGCTGACCGGCGAGGTCTACTGTCGGGCCGCGCACGCCGAGCACGGTCTGCCCTACACGATCTGCCGCCCGTTCAACGCCTACGGCCCAGGCGAGATGCCGGAGAACGAACCGGGCATCGCGCACGCGGTCCCGGATCTGCTGCGCAAGGCGATGTCGGGCGACGCACCGATGGAGATCTTCGGGTCCGGTCGGCAGACTCGTACCCTGACGCACGTGGACGACATCGCCGACGGGATCGTGACGGCGCTCGAATCGCCGGCAGGACTCAACGAGGACTTCAACATCTCCGCCTCGGAAGAACTGACCGTATCCGAGATCGCCCGCATCTGCTGGATTGCGGCGGGCAATGATCCGGAGCGCTTTGCCCTCGAGCGCGTGCCGTCGTTCGAGGTGGACGTCCAGCGGCGCTGGCCCTCGGTCGAGAAGGCGCGCCGGCTCCTAGGTTGGGAAGCGCAGATCAGCGTGCACGACGGAGTGGCGCAAACTGCGGCGTGGCTCCGCACGCGGAGACCGGATGAAAAAGCAGTCGCCGCTGCACCGACCGTTCGGGCTGTACCGGACAGCCGGTCTTCCGTTGCAGAATCCGGGGTTCAGGACATCGTGAACAGTTGATGTAGACCAGCCGTCCCTGGTCGTCTCGTAGCTCGGCCACACCGGGTGCGGTGAGCAGAGAGAATCGGGTATGGGCACAGGTGGTAGGTCACTGGTGTCGCGTTTTGCATTGGTGTGGCTTCCTTTGTGCAGTCGTATGCGACGTAGTGACTGCATGGTTACATCTAATCACCTCGTTGGAATCCGAGGAGTTCTTGCAGTCGTTTGGTGGACCAGGGTGGTTCGGTGGCGAGTTGGGCAGGGGTGCCGGCCTTCACCAAATTGGGCGCACTTCCGGGTCCGATCGGCGCAAAGTGACAACGCGAACGACGCCGTTCAAGATCATCTTGCTACATTGGTCGAATAGAGTCATCCCTGGTATATGACACTTCGAGATTTGTGAACAATTGAATCAGTGGTCGGGCGGTCCCACGGCGGACAAGCGTGCCGTGGACGGATATGAGGTGCGAAATGCCCCGAAAAAGGTGGGAAGCGGACCCGTCGTCCTCGCTTGCACGGCGATGGGGGAAGTCTGCGCACGAGCTCAGTTTGACCTCTGAGGACGACAGTTGCCCCGACATCTGGGAGCTCGATAACGGCGATGTCGCAGTCATCGGACGGGATCTCACGGACTCCTACCGGTCGCGGCTCCCCGCGGGTGTGACTGTTGACGCGGATGAGCGGCTCGTGATCATCCCACGGGCCACGATCGTGGCTGCGAAGTTGGACATACCCGATGAGTGAGCTGCTTGACGGCGCGCGAGGCGATCGGATGCCGCTCGAGGAGTACCGCGCTGACTTTCAGCGGCACTTCTGGCGCATTGCGGAGCCGGGGTTCTGGAAGCTGGAGCGCCAACAACATTTCAAGGAACCGGAAAACGACAGCTGGGTGGCCTTCGCTAGCGGAGATTGGGCTGAAGCGATGCGCCTGATCGAATCGCGGCGTAGCAGCCTGGCGGACTACTATAGGCGGATTGCCGAACGGGGGTTCGGTACCTGGCGGGTCAGGGTCGTCGAAGAGCCAATCACTCCCTATCTTCAGTGGGAACTGCATCTGCTGCGAATTCGGCACGAGTACGGCGGCAAAGTCCACGTCGTGGACGTCGAACAGGTGGAGCACTTCGAAAAGGGCGGTCCGCTGCCCGAGATCTACACTCTCGGGAATGACGTCATGTACCAAGCTGAGTACGACGAAGAAGGGGTTCTTCAAGCCGGTATCAGATATCAGGGCCGGAGCCTGATCATGCGGTGTCAGCAGTTCATCCAGGACCTTTATGAGATGGGAGAAAGCCTGTCCAGCTACTTCGAACGCAGGGTGGTCCCGTTAGCGGCTCCCCGTGGGGAATGACGAATGCGCAGTGGAGACCCGGACGAACTATCGCGGCATGACAACCGCACGGAAGTGTCCGGGTCGGCAGCTGATGTCGTGCAAGCCCGGCATGTCTATGGAGGTGTCCACTTCCACGGAGCCGACCGGTCGTCCGTCCCCACGCCGCAGCAGCTTCCCGGGGATGTGCGAAGTTTCGTCAACCGGAACGCGGAGCTGGAACACCTCGATGGCGTCCTGACCGATGACCGTGATGAACCCTTGGCGGTGGCGCTGTCGGTGATCACGGGTACCGCTGGGGTCGGTAAGACCTCGTTGGCCCTGCACTGGGCGCACTTGATGCGGCAGCGCTTCCCGGATGGGCAGTTGTACGCCAACCTCCGGGGCTACGACCCGGGTCTTCCGGTAACAGCCGAAGAAGCTCTCGACCGGTTTCTGCGGGCACTCGGCGAACCCGCGGCCGCGATCCCTGCCGAACTGGAGGGAAAGGCCGCCCTGTACCGCTCGCGGCTGGCCGGCCAGCGGGTCCTGATCATCCTCGACAATGCCGCGTCGGTCGGGCAGGTGCGGCCCTTGCTGACCGGAACGGCCGGGTGCCTGGTTGTGGTGACCAGCCGAAGCCGGCTTTCGGGACTGGTCGCCAGAGATGGCGCGCGGCGGCTGAGCTTGGACATGCTCCCCGAGACGGAGGCCATCGCGCTGTTGCGCGCGGTCACTGCGGGCTACCGATCAGATGACGACGAAGCTGAATTGCGGGAGTTGGCCCGGTTGTGCGCACGGCTACCACTGGCGTTGCGGATCGCCGCGGAGCGTGCTGCCAGTCGGCCGCTGATGCGGCTTGGCGATCTGATCTCGGATCTCCGCGACGAGTCGGCGTTGTGGGATGCCCTCACAGCCGAAGACGACGAGGAGGCCGACGCGGTTCGAACCGTGTTCGCCTGGTCGTACCGGGCGCTGTCGGCGGAGGTGGCGCGGCTGTTTCGACTGCTGGGTCTGCTTCCAGGCTCGGAATTCGGCGCTGAGGTAGCCGCTGTGTTGATCAACGATGACGGCAGTCGGGTACGTCGCCAACTGGATGTCTTGGTAGGGGCGCATTTGCTTGAGCAGAGCGCGCCCAGGCGGTATCAACTCCACGATCTGCTGCGTGCTTACGCGGCCGACCAGGTGTTTCACGAGGAGGCACCGGAAAGCCGCCGAGCTGCATTGCGGCGCGTGCTCAGCTGGTATCTGCACACGGTTGATTCCGCGCTGCACGTCATCTTCCCTGGCACTCGGCGATTTTCCCTCGAACCACCCGAGGTGGATGTCGTTCCCATGACCTTCGCCGGACGCACTGAGGCGCTGGACTGGTTCGAGGTGGAGAGATCCAATCTGGTCGCTGCTGCTCATGCTGCCTCGGACGTCTCGCCGCATCGGGTCGCATGGCAGCTTTCGGCCATGCTGCGGAGCATTTACGCGAGCAGGAACATATTCGACGATTGGCTGGCAACCAGTCTCATCGGACTGGAGTCCGCTCGCCAGGCTGGCGATCTCCACGGGGAAGCCGAGATGCTCGAAAGCCTGGGGAAATCGTCCTTCCAAGCGCGTCGGCTGGCCGAGAGCGAGAGTTACCACCGCGCTGCCTTGACGATTCGCGAGGAAATCGGCGATCAACCGGGAAGGGCGATTTCCATCAATGCGCTCGGCTTGCTCGGACTCCGGCGGCGAAGGCTGGCAGATGCGAAGTCCTACTTCGAACAGAGCATGGTGCTCTCGCGAGAGATCGGGGACCGGCGCCGGGAGGGCCTCGCGCTGTGCAACCTCGGGGAGGCCTACTACGAGCTCGGGGAATTCGGGGAAGCGATCGAAAACCTGCATGCGGCACTGCGGGTCTACCGAGAGCTGTCCGATCGCGCCCGCGAAGGAAACGCCCTGTTCATCCTCAGCATGACCCTGCGGGAAACGGGCGATGTCGAAAACGCGCTTTCGTCGATTCGCGATGCTCTCGCCATTGCCGGCCAGTTCAACAACCGGATGTGGGAAGCGCATTGGTTGGTTGAACTGGCGCGGATTCAGCGGGCCGTGGGCGAACCGGGCGAGGCGCTGGTCTCCTGTCAGGAAGCTGCGACCATTCAGCAGCGGTTGGGCGATCGCAGCCGCGAGGCCATGGCTTTGCACGGCACCGGCCAGGCGTATCAGGAACTCGGCCGCCTCCAAGAGGCAGCCGACTTCCACCGGCGAGCGGCAGCGATCCACCGCGAACTCGGAGATCACTGGCAGCTGGCTCACACGCTCGACGACCTCGCCGTAACTCTCGCTGCTACCGACGCGGCTGCGGAAGCATCGCACTGTCGGCAGGAAGCCCTGCGAAGCCTCGCCGACTTCGAAGATCCGAAAGCCGCCGCGAAAGGTGAACGCCTTACCGAGGCGCTGGGCCGTCCGTAGCGGGTGGCTCGGCGGGCACGAATTCGGTCACCCAAAGTGGCCCGTCCGCGCAGTCAACCCGGATGCCTTCCGCCTGGGTGGTACTGGTGCGGAGGATCTTCACCCACCGGCCGTCGATCTGCGCGAGTGGACCGCGTCCGGATCCCATGAATCGGAACGTGCGAACCTGGTTGTGAATGTCCCGGGCAGTGTGCGACCAGTCTACGTGCGAGAATCCTGGTTCCATGAACCCTGCGTAGGATGCCTCGGAGTCGTCCTGCGGGGTTCCGGGAAACCCTGTCGCGACGCGTTCGAGCGCGATGCCGAGAAGATCGCTGATCACCGGATTGATTCGCGCCGACAGGCTTTTCTGGGTGATGTCGTCGTCCAGCGGAATGCCGCCTCGCTGAACGATGATGTTCCCCGTGTCGAATTCGCCGTCCATGCGGTGGATCGTCACACCCATGTCGGCATCGCCGTTGCGGATCGCCCACAGGACCGGCGCGGGCCCTCGGTACCGCGGCAGCAAAGAAGTGTGCACGTTGATGACGCCGTACCGGGGCAAGCGCAGTACGGTTTCGGGCAGCTTCCACGAAAACCCGTACACCACTATGAGATCGGGGTGATACCCCGACAGGGCGGTGGCCAGACCGTCGGCGCTGCCGGGGAGCAACAGGTCCATGCCGGGTGGAATGGCATCGAGAACTTCGCCGACAACCCTCCCGGAGTTCGGAGAACTCCGCTGCCGCGGTCTCTTGGAACGGGAGTAAGCGTAGGAAACCGGCACGAATCCGGCCTGTTCGCATGTGGAGTGGAGTGTTGCGAACTGGTCAGCACCGAATGAGACGAGCACGACGCGCGGCGATTTCGGCATAACCAAGATCATCCCACTGATCACCGAGCGCGGAAGGGCAGTGCGGATGGCCTTTTCGGTTGATCCTGGGCGTTTCGCCGACTTTGCCCCAAAGGCGGCTGGCGACGCTGTTGTGAGATCCGCGAAACCCTCGCCGCCTACTGCAGTCGAATTAACGACTCAGCACACTAGTCGCTGGGCCAGGGTTGCGGCGGCTGGTTGAGGTACCGGCCGCCGCAACGCTCCCATCCCATGCGCGGGCACTGCCCGTAGGGGTGCAGCCACCCCGCGAGACGCATCACGACCTGCACGACCGGCCGCCACCGGCTGGCGCGGCGTCGAACCAGCCACGCGGGTGCAGCATGGCACCAATACGCCCCCTGGCGACGTGTCTCGGGGGAGCGGTCGGCGTTCGTTTGTTCGACCCGGGTCTCCGGACTCGCTGGGCCGAACGAGGTTCCGCCCATCACAGTGCCTTCCGGGAACGGTGGGTACGGCTGCTGCTGGCTCATGCCGCGACCCTAAACCCCACGGCTGCCGCGGAATGCTCTGTTGGGCAGCCTCACCCGCGAGGAGTACCTCGTGATCCGACTCCGATGCCGCGCCTGGTCCCTGCCGGGCGGATTCCTGTCCGGGTTCGGTTGCTTGGTGAGAGCACCTGCTGCCGGGCCACCGTCGGCGGCTTTGATGTTTACGTCGGTCACGCCACCAGGCGGGGCGATCGTGGGAGTTCTGAGGCATGACGGCGTGTAGGCTCGCGAGGAAGATCACGCCGAGCACGCACACCACCACACGCCAGGCCGGCAGCTGGGGAAGGGTGAAGCTGGCGTCGACCGTGGTTTGAGTCGGTGCAGATCGTGGCCGCTCGGAGGGACTCACGCCGGGAGCTGTGGGCGCCGGAGGATGAGACTTTCCCCGGCTACTCGATTATTTGGTCGGGTTGTCCATGAACGTCATACCCGACCACCCTCTGCTGATCCATCTCGCTCAGAAGACCGTGCCGAGGCGTAGCCAGACCTCGAAGATTTCCACGTCCTCGATGTTCTGGCCGCTTTCCATAGCGATCTGTGTGCGGATCTTGTCGCCTTCTTCGCCGCTGGCCTGCGCATTCTCCGAGGTATCCCAGAAAGTGAGCGTCACCAGATTGCCGGAACTGCGGCCCACTAGGACATAAGCACCCTGAAAGCCCTTCAGCTGCTGTACCTCGGCCGCAATCCGGTGAAGGCCGTGGAGAAGCTCGTCGAACCGCTTCGTTGGGCCCCGGTAGGTGCTCATCCGCGCTTCCATGACTGTCTCCCGCGCTCGCCTGTTGGCCCCGTGCCGTCCCTGCGTCTCCGCCGAAGACCACCACGGGACGTGCATCCCATCTGCTAAGGACTACCCGCCGATCCACGGCGAGACCTGGTGGATATGCCGCCGGGGTTCCGCGCCGGGGAGACCGTCGTGGCTCTGGCCGGACACCTTCACGAACTTCCTCAGCCCTGAGGTCGGGCACGCTCCGGTACCAAGGACAGCGCGTGCAGCTGTCAATATGCCCAAGCGGGCGGCGAGTTATCTGGGTCCCAAGATCACGAACGAGGGTGCATTTATGGTGCAGAATGGCGGCCGATTGAGGGCGATTGTAGGTTGCTGAGAGCGTGAGCGATTGCAAATATCCCAGCTAGATCGACTGACGGCGACTGAGGGACTAACCAGTCAGTTAACCGAGGGATTACTGGTTCGAGTCCAGTCGGAGGAGCGCAAACCCCAGGTCAACGGCCTGGGGTTCTTCTTTTGGTGCTGACTTCGCCCGATGGTGCAGATTCGCGGCTCCAAGTCTTGCGTGAGCACAAGCCGGGCGGCGATTCGTTGGGCGAGGTGTTGCCGTGCTGATGTCCACGGGCGCGGAGGATCAGAGCTCATGGTCCACCTTCTATTTCGAACTTTGGCCTTTGTCGGTCAACACGTGCGTAGCCTCCTCGGCGCGTGCAGTTGGCGTTCACGGGTGGGCGGCGATCAGGCGACTCGAGTGGAATCCCGCGCTGATGAGGTGTCCGCGGTGCGCGTTGGTCGGAATCAGGATCAGTTCGCCGGTTACGAGGGTGCTGCCGGGGAGTTGAAGATGCGCCAGATACGTCGTCGTATTGGGAACGACGCGGACGAATACATTGCGCTCCACGGCGAGTGCTCGTGCGATGGGAATCAGGCTCCGCAGGGTTTGCCTATGAAGTTCTTCGGTATCGCTGGACGGTGCAGGCTGTGTCTCACCCTGAGCGTGCGCGGGCTTCTCGTTGGTTTCGGGGGCTGACTGGTCCGGCGATTGTGGCTGAAGACGCACTGCTGCGAGTTGATCCTCGCTAGCCGGTTGGGAAGAGCTGCTGCTCTGGGTGCAGTAGGCGATCGCTGGCGGCAGTGGGCGGTCGCGGCGTGCGAGGGTTCGCCACTGTGTGAGTTCTTGGCTGTAGCGCTCTGCGTGATCTCTGCCTTCGGGCGTGGACACGACCGGAAAGGTGCCCCCGCGTTCGTCGCGTTGGGTATGCACGATCACGAGTTCGCCGCTGGTTATGCGAGCCGCGAAGGTGTCGATGCCGAGCATCTTCGCGGTGTCCTCGTAACGGGAAGTCGTTGTGTTGATGACCTTCTCGTCGTGGAGGGTGGTGCGCCACCGCAGGTGTCCCGGGCAGGTCTCGGTTCTGTGGAGGCGGCGTCGCCAGCATTGGCGGCCGCGGCCGCAGTCTTCCCAGTACGGGTAGACGATGCCGGTGACGAACAGCTCGATCTCGGCGATGTCCTGGCGGCGATCGCCGCGGACCGGCCTTAGCAGCCGAACGCAGGGCACCACTTCTTGCCATTCTTCCGACGCGCGCGAGGTCATCCACAACGGTTCGATGCCGTCGCGGCGAGTCATGGCGGTGCGGCGGCGGGCAACCGGCACATCGATGCCGCTGACTTGGATTTCGAGCGCGAAGCAGGTGCCGTCGGGGCGCTCGAACTGCACGTCGGAGCGGTATGTGCGCCCTGGGCTGGTGACTTCTTGGCGCACGGGGTCGTTGCCTGCCTTGCGGAACGCCACGACGGTGCGGGCTTTGAGGATCTTGTGCTCTTGGCTCTCCGACGGCGAGGCCGGGGCGTGGCCGGAGCAGGTGCGTTGACCGGGGAAGTGCACCCAGTGGAAACCACGTTCCTCGGGAACTCGCCCGGCGTAGTAGGGGTTGCGCTTGAGGTAGACGCGATGGCGCTCGATGCAGTGCGCGAAGCGCCGCCGGTGGTGGAAGCCTGGATGGGCGAGGTCTCGGTCTTCGTGGAAACGCTCGCGTTCGAAGAGTCCGGGGTGCCCGAAGTCCGGTCGGCGCGCGTCGAGCTCGTGTTCATGGTCATCGTTGGAGAACGCGATCACAGTCACGGCAGCTCCCAGCATCCGAATTACCGCTTGCGGTTCATCGTCCCGGCGACCACGACATGCCGTTCCGGACTGCGAATGCGATGAGTGAGCACGGCTGCGGCACTTGGGCCACCACGGACGACCAGACGAGGCCGAGGCATGATTCCGCAGGGGTGGATCGTCGCCGGGCATGCATGGTCGAGCTCGCCGAGCCGGGCTATTCCTGCGCCGTACGGGCGAAATTTATGAAGCGGGCCCGAGGAGAAACTGTTTGAGACCGTTCGGAGCTACAGGAGAGTCCGATCGGCCTATCTTGGCGGGGTCTGGTGCGCGCCGCGATCGATCGCGGCGCCCTTGCCCGCAGAGGCGCCGAGGATGTCTGGGCGATCCTAGGAGTGGTGCGCAAACGTCTCGTACACGAGGCCGAGAAACAACCTGATGGGCGTCGACTCGCTGCATTGACTCGGCTCGCGCACACGGTCGCGGTGGGAATTGCCCTTCAGCAGCTCGGAGTTCCGGACACTGTGATGCGATCCGTCAGGGTGTGGTCGGTGGTCTGATGCACTTGTCGTCCACGGCCTGTGATCGTTTCTAGGACGTTCGCTCCGCAACCCGTTCCGGCCGGTCGTCCGGTCTGGGGCTCGTCTTCGGCTACGCGGTGCTGCGTAGCCGCGTGTCGCGATCAGGCTCGGGTTGCGTACACGATCCTGTTGTCTATTCCCTTCGGGGCTTCCTCGGGGGACTGCGCTCGCGCCTTGAAGCCTCGGCTTTGGAGGGTTTCCAGGATTCTGTCTAGTGTGGACCTTGTTTCGTGTACTTCGATCGCTAGTTGCTTGATTCGTTTCCAGTCTTGGTCCGTGATCCCTGCTAGGGCCGCTTCTTCGCTTCCCTCGATGTCCATCTTGATCAGGTCTATCTCGACATCTGGTGGTAGCAGGTCCGACAGCGGCGTCGTGGGGACTCGGACCGCTTCGTTTCGGTACAGCTGTTCCGCTATCGTCGGGTTTGCGTAGGTCGCCACCGTTTTCTTGTCCTTGAGCTTTTCCGCCAGGTGGGCCGTTGAGTTTCCCGGCATCGATGGGAAGAAGTAGAACTCCGCCGTTCCCGGCCGGTCCGACAGGCCCGTTGCGTGGACCGTGACATCGGAGGCGTTGTGATGGCGGATGTTCGCGCGCAGGGCTTCGACGTTGTGCGGGATCGGTTCCACCGCTAGTACCGATGCATCCGGGTAGTGGTGCTTGACGAACAGCGTGAACAGGCCGATGTTCGCACCCGCGTCGACTACCAGGCCCTTCGGGTTGATCGGGGCCAGGCCGCTCAGGTACGTGTTGCGGCCGAAGATCTCCTCGTAGATCAGCTTCGCTTCGGTGAGCACCGGGTTCCCCGTCGCCGGGGTGTAGCACTCGAATCCCTCGGCCACCTCGACGAGGTCCAGGTCAGACATTCACTCCACCCTTCGCCACCGAGCCGGGTTCGCCGGCCAGGAATTCCGTCAACGCGTCGGCTCCCCGCGCCGCCGCATCGGTGCCGCGCAGTTCGTCGCGCCAGCTCGTCAGGTTGTCTCGCACGGTCTGATCGGCGACGAGTTCTTCGACCGCTGCGTGCAGCTCCGCCGCGGTCACCGCCTCCGGGTCTACCGCGCGTCCCAGGCCCAGTTCGGCGGCGCGCCTGCCGTTGAAGGCCTGCTCGGGCGTCTGAGGGAGCGACACCAGCGGTACGCCGTGGAGCAGGGATTCCATTGTGGACCCCATGCCGGTGTGCGAGACGAACGCCGACGCGTGCCGCAACACCGCCAGCTGCGGCACCTGCGGGTGCACCTCGAAGTTCGTCGGGATGGGATCCGGTGGATCGGCGCGCCCGGTTGCCATGACCACGTGCCAGGGCGTGTCAGCGAACGCTTCGACGCACATCCGTAGCAAGTCCGGCCGATCGTTGAACACCGTTCCCAGGGAGATGAGCAGGATCGGCGCGTTCGCGGCCGGTGGCGACCAGTCGCCCGGGCGGGCTCGTCCGGGCAGGGCCGGGCCGAGGAAGCGGAACTCCGGGCCGAACGTCTCGCCCGCGATCTGGAACTTCCGCGGCAGGAAGACCAGGTTCAGCCCGGCGCGGGCCGCGGTGGGCAGCAGCGCCTGCAGCGGCAGGCCCCGCCGGTGCGCGAATCCGGCTAGCTTCTGGCCGCTCGCGATCAGCCTCGGATCGGTGTGTTCGAGGTCGGCCGGCCACATCTGCCGCTGCAGTGAGAAGTGCTCGTTGCCGACCATGTTCGGGGCCAGTCCCACGCCGGGCACCCCGAGCTCGGCGGCCAGGGCGCGGCCGGGCAATCCCATGACGTCGAAGCACACGCAGTCCGGGTGGTCGGCCCGGAACGGGCCCGCCAGCTCGTCGAACGTCGCCACCAGTTCTTCGATGCCCGCGTCCATCATCTTGATCAGGTTTTCCGCGGTGTAGCCGCGGCCCGCCAGCCCGGCCAGCTCCACGCGCCACGGCATCTCCACCGGCGTCGCGCCCGCCCGCCGGACCGCCGCGGCCTGATCGCTCCCGGTCGCGTAGGTGATCCGGTGGCCGCGGGCCACCAGTTCCTCCACCAGCGGCAGCGTCGGGTTCACATGACCGTGCGCGGCAAGCGAGACGAACGCGAAGTGCTTGCTCATGATCCTCCCCATCGCTTGCGCCGGTGACGCGCGTCGAACTCCCCGCAGTGGCCGCAAAGTCGGCGGACCGCACCGGATTCGAGGCGGTCGACGCCGCGGAGCCTACCCGAACTTCCGCGCGGCTGCGGCGATTCTTGGACAGCGCCGGAAGATTCTTGGTTGAATGCGGGCCGAGCCGCGACTCAGGGGAGTGGGATGAACGAGAACCAGTCTGCGCCACCGGATTCCGGAACCTGGCACGGCATCCAGATCTACTACGCGGCGGATAAGGACGGCCTCATCCTGGATTGCCTGCGGCCGCTGTTCGCCCAGCTGCCGGCGGATACCGAGCGGATGTCGTTCGTCCGCCACTGGCTTCGCGGCCCGCACCTTCGGCTGAGCTTCCGCGCGCCGGAGCCGGTGTTCCGCGAGGTGATCCGGCCCGAAGTGGAGCGCGCGGCGAACCGGTATCTCGCCGAACATCCCTCCACCGTGCGGATCGACGAACGAGAGCTGCTGGCCACCCACCGCGAAGTCGCCCGCCAGGAGCGGGAATCCGGCCCGCTGGCGCCGTTCCACCCGGACAACTCGATCCAGCACGCACCGCACGACCGGCGCATCCACGTGCTGGGCAGCGAGGCGGCCGCCGTGCTGCTCGAAGACTTCTACCACGAGACCAACGATCTGGTCTTCGAGATGCTCGACCAGGTGCGCGCCGGGCGCAGCCGGGTCGGCCTCGCCGCCGATCTAATGATGGCCACCGCGCACGCGATGTGGCCGGGCATCGACCGCGGCTTCATCTCCTACCGGTCGCACGCCGAGGGCTTCATCGTGCGCGCCCCCGATCCCGCCGCGCGGCGCGAGTTCTGCGTGCAGCAGTACCGGTCGCAGGCCGCTGTGCTGCGGGAACGGCTGGTCGGCGTGCTCGACTGCCTGGAGCGCGGCGGTACCGATGTGCCGTTCGTCGCTGAGTGGGTGCGGCTGCTGGGCCGGTTCCGTTCGGCCGCCGAACCGGTGATCGGTTCCGGTGAGCTGTCGTTCGCGGGCGCGGTGTCGCCGGACGCGGCGCAGAGCTGGGATCCGGGGATGCTGGAGCACAGCACGTTCCACCGGTTGCTGCAGGGCGATGGCGGCCGGATGGCCGATCTGCAGCGGGACCCGGGCTTCCTCGGGTTCCGGTTCGCGCTCAACTACCTCTACCTGCACCTCAACCGGATCGGCGTGCTGCCGGTGGAGCGCTTCCTGCTGTGCCACCTCATCGCCGACACCGTGGAGGACCACTACGGCATCTCGGCCAACGACTTCGTCGCCTTCTGAATAGTCCACTTTAGACAACT
Organism: Saccharopolyspora sp. NPDC050389; assembly: GCF_040655595.1. Taxonomy (NCBI): domain Bacteria; kingdom Bacillati; phylum Actinomycetota; class Actinomycetes; order Pseudonocardiales; family Pseudonocardiaceae; genus Saccharopolyspora; species Saccharopolyspora sp. NPDC050389. Next base: position 16,733 of record NZ_JBFAKG010000048.1, on the reverse strand, counting down.
TTGCTCGGGTCGGGTGGCTAGGCTGGCGCCGTGGAAAACGCTAGCGTGGTGTCGGTTCAGGTTTCGCAACCCGACCTGGTCGGGGTGCTGTGCAGTCCGAAATCGCCGGGGCCGCACCCGGCCGTGCTCGTGGTCGGCGGCTCGTCCGGAGCCGTGCCCGAGCTCGCGGCCCGCCTGCTCGCCGAGCAGGGCTTCGCGGCGCTGGCCGTGGCGTACTTCGGCGTCGAGCGGCTGCCTCGCGATCTGGTCGAGATCCCGGTCGAGTACTTCACCGGTGCGCTGCGGTGGCTCGCTGGACGCCCCGAGGCCGATGCCGACCGGCTCGCCGTGCTTGGCCGCTCGCGCGGCGGCGAGCTGGCGTTGTTGCTGGCAGCGGCCCATCCGGAGCTGGTGCGGGCGGTGGTCGCCCACGTGCCTAGCAGCGTGGCGTGGCAGGCCGTGCCGTCGGATCCCCGAGCCATGATGGCCGGCCCTCGGTCGTCGTGGAGCCGTGGTGGTGAGCCGGTCCCGTTCGTGCCCATGTTGCCGCCGAGCACCGCCGAAATGGCCGAGTTCCAGGGTTTCCTGAGCGGTCGTCCGGTGTCGTTCCGGGCGTCGTTCGAGCGCGCCATGGGGCAAGACGAGGCCGTCGCGGCCGCGAGCATCGAGGTGGAGCGGATCAACGGGCCGGTGCTGGTGCTCAGTGGCGGGCGGGACGGGCTCTGGCCGTCCGAGCTGTTCTGCGAGCGGATCATCGCGCGGCTCGACGAGCGCGGACACACGTTCCCGCACCGGCACGTGTGCTACCCGGACGCCGGTCACCTGCTCGGTGCTCCCGGGACGGCGGCGCGGCCGCGGGGCGTCGGCTTCGACCGGCTGCTAATGGGTGGCGACCCGGTGGCGGATGAGGCGGCGAGTCGCGACAGCTGGCCGCACGTGCTCGAGTTCCTGTCCATCTCCTAGGTACGCCTGCGCCTCGAAAACCGTTGCCTGTTCTCAGAATTCTCTCAGGAAGACTCCGCGTCGGCGTTCGGCGCGGAAGTTTAGCCGAACGCCGGTTCTCGTTCCCTGCTCTTTTCGGCGTAACCTTCCGTTAACGTCTGCCGAGCGAAGGTTCTAGCGGTTCTCTAGTTATTCGTTTCCTACCTGGGATTGTTGGTCCAGGGCGGACTCGGATGCCCGTTGCGCTGGACTTTTTCGTGGCATGCCAACAGATCTCGTGCTAGAACTGGGCACGTCGGCGCCGGGATCCCGGGAATTGCGTTGACAAATCATCTATTCAGTCGACCCGAATGTGGGGTATGGCATGGAAGATCTGAAGTTGGAGCTGGAAAGCCTGCAGGTGGAGAGCCTCGCCTTCGGTGCTGACGCGGACCGCGACCTCCAGTCCCTGGGCATGGGCCACGGGATGACCGAGGTCGGCGCCTCCGCCGGCTGCTGCTGCTGCACCTGCAGCTGCTGCTGCTGCCCGTGTGGCTGATGTGGCGCCACCTGCGGAGAGCCGGGAGCTAGCGCCCTGCGCTGATCCCGACAGGCGAGTTCGCTCGTCTTCCGCATAGGCGGGCGCGGGGCTTCGTCGAGCGGCATGCCCGGCGGGCCCCGTGCTCGTCGTGCGTCCGCCGTGATCCCGTTTTCTGCTGCCCTGGATGGACCAAGTGAAGCCGAAGCTCAAGAACGACACGCTGTACCTCCCCTCCGCGGAGGGGATCTACTTCGTGAGCAACCACGGAACGTTGACGCTGGACGGCAAGCACATCTACCAGTGGGTGGACAAGCTCGCCCCGTTCCTCACCGGCGCGCACACGCTCGACGAGATCACCGCGAGCCTGTCCGAGGACCGCAAGCGCATGGTGGCCGAACTGATCAACGGGCTGGTCCAGAAGGGGTTCATCAAGGACGTCGGCGACGACCGTCCACACGGGCTCGACGACGGCGTGCTCGCCGCGTACGAGTCCGAGATCGCGTTCATCGACTACTACCAGGACTCGGCCGCGCACCGCTTCCAGCGGTTCCGGGAGAGCAGGGTGCTGCTGGTCGGAGCCGGGCAGACCGCGCTCGCGCTCGCGCAGGCGTGCCTGCACGCCGGCCTGCGCGAGGTGCACGTCACGATCACCGACGAGGCCGCCACCGACCGGTCGCGCCTCGACACCTACCTCGAACACGCCCGCGAGCGCGACTCGACGCAGTCGATCGTCGAACACCGCGCCGCCGTCGACGACTCGGTCGAGGAGTGCAAGGCCGCGCTGGGATCGTTCGACGCCGTCATCCACGTTTCGGACAAGCCGATGCTCGACCGCGCCCGGCGGCTGAACCAGGCCTGCGTCGAGCTCGGCACGCTGTTCGTGCAGGCCATTGTGGACGGTGATGCGGCATGGGTCGGGCCGCTGGTGGCGCCGGGCGACGGCGCGTGCTGGGAATGCGCGCGGCTGCGGGTGCTGGGCCGGCGCGAATCCGGCGACGCCGAGTTCGCCGACCGCCCCGACACGACGCCCAGCGAGTTCCTGGCCGGGCCGACCGCCGCGATCGTGGCCAACCAGCTGGCGTTCGAGGTGTTCAAGCACCGCACCGAGGCCGGGCCGGTGGAGACGGCCGACGCGCTGGTGCGGCTGGACCTGGAGACCCTGCAGAGCTCGAACCACCAGGTCACCCGGCATCCGCTGTGCACCTCGCACGAGGCTCCGGCACCGCGCGGCGAATCGGATTTCGTGGCCGCCGTGCGCGAACTCGCCGCCGGGCCGGAGATCACCGGAGAAACGTTCTCGGCCGCCGCGGCCGCCTGCTTCGAGCCGTCGACCGGCCTGCTGGCCAGCCTGGATGAAGGCGACTTCGGGCAGCTGCCGCTGAAGGTGTCGCGCGCCGAATACGCGAACGTGCTGCTGCTTCCGGACTTCGAGCGGCACCGCGCGGCGGCGGTCGAGGTGGCCACCGACTTCACCGAAGCCCGCGAGCGCGCGACGCGCCGGGCCTGCGAGCTCTACGCGGCCAGTGCGGTCGACCGGCGCCGGTTGAGCGGTTCGGACGAGCCGCGCACCTGGGGCCTGGACCTGACCACCGGCGCGGCCCGTTCGCTGCCCGCCGCCGATGTTTTTCCCGCGCTGCGCGGGATTCTGCCGAGCGAGGCGGACCTGCCCGGTCTCGCCTCCGGCTTCACCTGGGCCGAGGCGGTCGGCCGCGGCCTGCTGGCGCTGGCCAACCGGATCACCGTCGCGGAGGTCGCCGAGGCCGCGCGCCCGGCTGTCGATCCCGCTGCCGCGCCTCGCACCGACCGCGCGGAGCGCTACTGGAGGATGCTCGACATCGTCGGCGTCGAGGTCGCGATCCACGACATCACCGGCTCGCTCGGGGTGCCGACCTTCGCGGCCTGCGTTGGTTCGGAAACCGTCGGCTGCGTTTCGGGATTCGACATCGGGCAGGCGCTCGAAGAGGTGCTGGAGCAGGCGCTGCGGCACCACCAGGCGCAGGCCGGCAAGTGGCCCCGCTACGCGGCCGGGCCGACCGGTCACCTGCCCGAACTGCCGGCGGAGCTGCGCGGCCCGCAGGCGGCTGTCGCCGCGGCTGCGCGGCCGGACGGCTGGCCCGAGGTTCAGGAACTCCTGCTGAGCCGTCTGGGCGCCGCCGGGCACCGGCCCGTCGCGGTGCCGCTGGACCACGACCCGGTGCTGAACCGGGTGCTGCCCTACATCGTCAACGTCGTGCTCGGAGAAGAGAACTAGTGGCCGAAGACGTGCACAAGGCAACCGGCGCGACCATCCGGGTCGGCATCGCGGGCGAGGGCGCGCTCCACGCGGCGACGCGGCGTGAGGTGTCCCGGCGGTACGCGGTGGTGGACGCCGCGAACGAATCCGAAGTGGACATCGTGCTGCTCGTCGAGGACGGCTGGGACCGGCAGCGGCACCGGCGGTGGAGCGACTGGTCGCGATCCAACGGCATTCCGCTGCTGCCCGCGTACGTCACGCCCGGCGCGGCGCTCATCGGCCCGTTCCTGTCCACTCTGGACGAAGGCTGCCTGGAGTGCGTGGAGCAGCGCCGCCTGCGCGCCCGCAACGACGGCACCGACTACGCCAAGGTTCTGGAGGCGCAGCCCGAGCGGATGGCGTCGATCGGCGGGCAATGGCTGACCGGGTTCGCCGTGGACCTGCTCAGCGCGCTGATCGCGCGCGAGGTCGACCGCTTCGCCGCCGACCCGGCGACGCCGAGCACCCGCGGCAGGCTCATCCGCCTCTCCCTGGACGACCTGCGCACCAGCACGCACTCCTGGCTGCCCGATCCGCTGTGCGACCGGTGCGGCCAGCTGCCGCCGGACACCCGGGAAGGCGCCGAGATCGAGCTGCAGCACCGGCCGAAGGCCTCCGTCGACGGCTACCGGGTCCGCTCCCTGGCGGGAGAGCAGGACCGGCTGCGAGAGGTTTACGTCGACTCCGAAGCCGGGTTGCTGCGCGCCGTCTACAAGGAAGGGCGCAGCGTCTTCCCGAGTTCGAGCGCGCCGATGGGATTGCGGGCCACCACCCGCACCGAGGTCGGCTACGGGCACCAGCTGGACTTCTCCGCCAGCCAGCTGACCGCCATCGCCGAAGGCATCGAGCGCTACGGCGGCATCGAGCCGGGCGGCAAGCGGACGGCGGTGCGCGCGAGCTACCGCGAGCTGGGGCCGGACGCGCTGGATCCCACCACGCTGGGCCTGCACACCGACGAGCTCTACAGCCGGCCGGGCTTCCCCTATCCGCGCTACCACCACGACCTGACCTTCAACTGGGTGTGGGGCTACTCCTTCGCCCGGCAGCGGCCGATCCTGGTGCCGGAGAACTACGCCTACTACGGCACCGTCTACCGCAACACCCGGGACCACCCGTTCGTCTACGAGATCTCCAACGGGTGCGCCCTCGGCGGCTGCCTGGAGGAGGCGATCCTGCACGGCATCATGGAGGTCGCCGAGCGGGACGCGTTCCTGATGACCTGGTACGCGCAGCTGCCGGTGCCGAGGATCGATCCGCGATCCGCGCCGAACCCCGAGGTGCCGCTGATCATCGAGCACATCGAGAACTTCTCCGGCTACTCGATCGAGGTCTTCAACATCACCATGGAGCAGGGCGTGCCGTGCTTCTGGGTGCTGGCGGTGGACCGCCGGGGCATGCCCGACATGCCCAAGGTGCTGTGCGCCTCCGGGTCGAACCTGAACCCGGAGAAGGCGCTGATCAGCGCGCTGATGGAGCTGGGCCCGCTGGTGAGCAGGCCGCCGGAGTTCCACCGGCAGAACCGGCCGCGGGTGGAGGAGATGCTGGCCGATCCCTACGCGGTGATGTCGATGGAGGACCACGCCGCGCTCAACGGCGCGCCGGAGGTCTTCGACCGGTTCGACTTCCTGCTGAACGGTTCGCCGGTCCGGCAGACCTTCGCCGAGGCGTTCAAGGACTACTACCAGAAGCCGAAGAACGCCGACCTGAGCGCCGACCTGTCGGAGACGCTGCAGCAGTACGTGCGCACCGGGCTGGACGTCGTGGTGGTCGACCAGACCACGCCGGAGCACCGGGCCGGCGACTTCGCTTGCGTCAAGGTGATCATCCCCGGCTGCCTGCCGATGACCTTCGGGCACATGCGGCGCCGCGACCGGGGTTTCGAGCGCCTGCACCGGATTCCGCACGAGCTCGGCTACCGGGACCGGCCGCTGACCGACGCCGACATCAACCCGCATCCGCATCCCTTCCCGTGACGCGGGCGCTGGAGGTTCAATGGGCAACTGGGACCTGGACATCGGCGAGCACTACCTGCGCCGCACGGTGCACGAGGCCGAGGAACTCTTCGCGCAGGTGCTCGCCGAGGAGCCGATCGGCGCCGATCCGCTGCCGTTCAAGATCTACCGCGACGTGCCGCGGCATCGGCTGCCAGGCGGGCTGCCGCTGGAGATCGGCGACGCGCGCAGTGCCTTCGCCGACTTCTCCGCGCCCGAGTCGGTCCGGCGCGAGCCGGAGCAGCTGTTGTCGGCGTTGCTGTACTACGGCTACGGATTCTCCCGCTGGGACGAAGGCCCGGGAGCGGTCTGGCCGTACCACCGGATGGTGCCGTCGGCCCGGTGCTACTTCCCGACCGAGCTGTACCTGTGGATACCCCGCACCGGCGACGTTCCGGCGGGGATCTACCACTACGACAACCTGCACCACTGCCTGGCGCTGATCCGGGAAGGCGACTTCCGCGCCGAGCTCGGCCAGTTGCTGGGCACGGACGTCGACGACGTGCACAGCGTGCTGCTGCTGTCATCGCTGTTCTGGAAGAACGCATTCAAGTACCGCGGCTACTCCTACCGGCTGTGCGCCCAGGAAGCGGGCATGGTGGCCGGGAACCTGCTGATGGTCGCCGGCGCGTTGGGCCTGCGCGGCGAGGTCGGCTTCCAGTTCGCCGACCGCCGCGCCGGGCGGCTGCTCGGCCTGGTGGAATCCGAGGAGCACCTGTTCGCCGCGGTGCCGCTGCGCCAGGACGGTTCGGCCGCCGATCCGGCGCCGGAAGTCCCGGTCCCGCCGGTTTCGCACCGCTACGTCCGGCCGGAAGGGGAGGCGCACCCGCACGACGCGCTGTTCACCTCGATCGCCGAGAACTCGCTGCTGGACGACGCGCGGGAAGGCGCCCGCCAGCTTCCGGTGTCGGCCCCCGGCTGCCGCTACGACAGCAACGAGACACCGACGCTGCCGATGCCTTCGGCGCGGCGCGAACCGATCGGCCTCGGCGCGACGTTGCGGGCGCGCAACTCCGGCAACGTGCTGTTCAACCCGATCGCCAAGACGCTGCCGCTGGCCGATCTCTGGGAGATCGTGCGGTACGCGACCGATCCCTATCGCAGCGATCTGCGGGACGGGGTGGCCGAGCCGGGTGTGAGCCTGCACGTCGTCGCGCTGGACGTGGCCGGGCTGGCGAAGGGCGTCTACCGGTTCTGCCGGGAGCACGCGGGCCTGCACCTGGTCGCCGAAGGCGACTTCTCCCGGCCGTTGCAGGGCACCCTGCCGGTGCCGAACCTGAACCTGTGCGCGTCCAACGCCGTCCTTTACCTGGCCGCGGACCACGCCGAGGCCGGCCGCACCTTCGGCAACCGCGCCTACCGGTTGATCAACCTCGAAGCCGGGATCGTCGCCCAGCGGCTCTGCGTGCTCAGCGCCGCCCACGGGCTGGCCGCGCGCGTCCACAATGGATACGACGCTGCTGGTGTCGAGTCGATCCTGCGGCTGGATGAGGCGAAGCTGACGCCGTTCTTCCAGATCGCGATCGCGCACAACCGGCCGGGAGTCCAGCATGGGCTTCCGGTCGTCTTCTGAGGTGGGACGGGAGCCGATGACATACCGCGTCGAACCGACCTTCGCGGTGCGCGTCGCCGGAATGCCGCTGGCCTTCCTCCGGCGCCTGCGCACCGAACGCACCGCCGGACTAGTCGAGCAGATCCTCGATGCGGAGCAATGGCTTTCAGAGCACGGCGACGCGCTTTCCGATGCGCTGCACGACGTTGTCGGCCGCACCACCGACACCGGCCTGCGGCGTCGTCTCATCAACCTGCGCCGCGACGTGTACCAGGGCAGGCGGCCTCGCTCCGGCGTCGACGACGAACTGCTCGCCCAGCTGCCAGCGGAGCTGGCCGACGCGCTCGACGACTGGCAACGCCGCGTCCACGAGCGCGGCGCACTGGTCGCCGCCGCCGAAGCGGAGCTGCCCGTGGAAGTGGAGCGGCAGCGGCACGCCCTGCACGAGCTGGCCGCCGACCCGGCCTTCCAGCGGGGCCTGGTGCTGGCCAGCCGGGATCTTTACCTCAGCCTCGGCAAGGCGTCGCCGGACCAGCCGGATCGCAAACTGGAGCGCAAGCTCGCCAAGTACCTCTCGCGCACCGCGGCCAAGACCAGCCCGTACAGCACGTTCACCGGCTTCGCGGAGGGCCGGTGGGTCGACGACGGCCCGCAGCTGCACTACGCGGGCGGATCGCGCCGCAGCGTCGTCGAGCTCAACGCCTTCACCCAGCAGCAGATCCCGCGGGCCCTGGCGGGCTGGCCGGAGATCCGGCCGCGCCTGCCGGTGGCGGTGAACACAAGCGTGATCGAGGACGGCGAGGTGCTCCGGTTCCTTGGGCGCAAGAACGGCGAAGCCGTGCTGGAACTCGCGAACACGCCGACGCTGCAACGCTTCCTGCGGGAGATCCGGCACGGTGCCGACCGGACCTACGGCGGCGTGGTGCGCGCGGTGGCCGGGCTGGACCGGGAGGACCGCAGCGCGCAGATCGCGCGGTTTCTGGACCAGCTCATCGACATCGGCCTGGTCGAGATCGGTTTCGGGATACCGGACAACGAGGTCGACCACCTCGGCCGGCTCGCCGCCGAGCTGGCGGGCTTCCCCGGCGACCGGGTCGCCGACGTCCGGGCCACGCTGCTGGCGCTGCGGAACGATCTGGAGACCTACGGGCGGTTCGACGCTCCCGCGAACCGGTTCGAGCAGTCCACCGTGGTCACCGACCGGCTCCGGCAGGTCTACGCCCGGCTCGGCTGGGACGACTCGGGCGCGGAGTTCCCGAAGCAGGCGTTCTACGAGGACGTGCTGATCACCGGCGGCGCGGTGACCGGCCGGCTGGAGTCCTGGCGCGGCCTGTTCGACCAGCTCGAACTCGTGCGCCGGATGGCCGGGCTCTACGACCGGTTCCTGCCCGGCCGCATCGCCGCCGAGGCGTTCTTCGCCGACCACTACGGCGCCGGCGCGCAGGTCGTGTTCCTGGACTTCTACCGAGACTTCGGCAAGGAGACGGCCAACCCGGCGAGCACCGGCCGCCGGGTCAGCGGAGCCGACCTGACGACCTGCTACGAGCGGGCGTTCCCGGTCCCGCAGATCGGGCTGGAGCGGCTGGATCGGCTGGCCGCCCTGCAGCAGCGGTTGGTCGCCGCGGTTGCCGAAGCACCCGTCGACGATGCCGGAGTCCGGAACCTCTCGGCGCGGGCCATCGGCGAATTCCTCGGCGGCGTACCGGAATTCGTCCAGCCGATCGAATCGGTGGCCTGCTACCTGCAGCCGATCGCCGGAGACCGGCCGCGCGCGGTGCTGAACGAGCTGATGACCGGATTCGGCCGCAGCCAGGCGCGCCTGCTGCGGCTCGGGCAGCGCACCGGCGGCGGCACCTTCACGCCACCCGAGGCGGCCACCACGCCCCGGCGGTACGCCGAGATCACCGGAACCGTCGGATCGAACCTCAACCTCAAGCACCCGCTGACCCACTACGAGATCAGCTACCCGGCGAGCACCAGCGACCGGCCACCGGACCGGCGGCTGGTGCTCAGCGACCTCCTGGTCGCGCACGACCCCGGCACCGGGACGCTGCGGCTGGTCTCGAAGGGCCACGGCGTGGAGATCATGCCCGTGCACCTGGGCGTGATGGTCGAGTTCCTGCTGCCGCCGGCCTACCGGTTCCTCATCCAGATGTTCGGCCAGGCCGTGCCGCGCTTCGAGTTCATCAAGCAGCTGTCCACCGCCGCCTCCACGGGCGAGCTCGACGGTGTTCGCCGGTATCCGCGCCTGGCGCTGGGCGATCTGGTGCTCAACCGCGCGGCGTGGGTGGTGCCCAGCGGGCTGCTGCCCAGGCGCGCCGCCGGTGGCTCGGCGCTGGAGCACCTGATCGCGATGAACAGCTGGCGGCGTCGCCACCAGATCCCGCAGCAGTGCTTCGTCCGCGCCGTCGCCGGGCACGGCAACGCCTCGCAGCGGTCCCGTGTGGACGGTCTGTTCGACAAGACGCGCAAGCCGGTGTACCTGGACTTCGGCAGCGAACTGTTCGGCCACGTCTTCGAGGAGGTCGCCGCGAGCACGGACCAGCTGCTGGTCTTCGAGGAGATGCTGCCGGGACCGCAGGAGCTGATCCCGGGCGAGGAGGACGGCGCTCGCGCCACCGAGCTGGTGGTCGAGCTGACGCAGGCAGGACGCGATGGCTGAACCGCAGTGGACCAGCGTGCACATCCACTACCACGATCCGCTCGACGCGATCGTCACCGGCGCGGTGCGACCGCTGGTGGCGGAACTGGGCGGCGGACTCGACGGGCACTTCTTCGTGCGGCACTGGCAGGCGGGCCCGCACCTGCGGCTGCGGCTGAAACCGCGGTCGCCCGGCGACGCGGACAAGGTCCTCGAAATGCTCGACCGGCGGGTGGGGGAGTTCCTCCGCGCCCACCCGTCCCGCGCCGTCGTCACCGAGCAGGACTACCGCGGGGTGGCCGATCCGCTGGTGGGGATCGAGCGGGGCCAGCACGAGGCCGAACCGCTGCAACCGAACAACACCTTGCGCCACGTGCCCTACGAACCGGAATACGCGCGCTACGGCGGCACTCCCGAGGCCATGGGCGTCGTCGAACGGCACTTCGCCGAGTCCAGCGAGCTGGTGGCCGACCTGCTGGCGCAGGGCCCGACCGGCGACCAGCGCACCGGGCAGGCACTGGCGATGATGCTGGTCTGCGCGATGACGGCGGCCGGTGGCGCCGACGGGCTGGCCGGCTACCTCGGCACCGGTCACCGCGACTGGGGACGGCGGCTGGTGTTCGGCGATCCCGACGCTGCCGAAACCCACTTCGAGGCGAAGTACCAGCGGCAGCGGTCCCGGTTGGTCGGCGTCGTCGAAGGGCTGATCCGGTCGGTCGAATCCGGCGCCACCGAGCGGGCCGGAACCGCGGTGGCGCGGTGGGCGAACGCGACCACGGCGCTGCGCGACGAGCTGCGGCGCCTCCGGGAGAGCGGCCGGTTCGTCGTGCAGGAGGTGCTGATGCCTCCGGAACGGCACCGGGACGCCGAACTCGCCAGCGTGCTGCTGTTCTGCTCGCACATGCACAACAACCGTTTGGGCATCTCGCTTCCGGAGGAGTCCTACCTGATGTACCTGCTGTGGCGGGCGGTTTCCGAGATCACCGGGAGTGCGAGTTGAACACCGAGGAGTCGGCCGCGAGCGCCCGCAAGTACCTGGCACTGGCCGAGGGCATGCCGATTCCCGAGGAGATCGACTGGGGCGACTCGCCGACCCAGTTCAAGGTGTACCGGGACAAGCCGCGGATTCCGCTGGGCTACCGGCCGACGCAGGCCGCCGGGGCATCGCCCACCGACCGGCTCGGACAACTGCTGCTGGACTGCTACGGGGTGACCCGCTACCGGTGGACGACGGCCGACGCCCTGCGGCGGCTGATCGGCACCCGCGGCGCGGAGCCCGGCGGCGGCGCGAAGCTGGCCAGGAACGCGTTGCGGCCGGTGCCATCCGGCGGTTCGCGGTTCCCCGCCGAGCTGTACGTGGTTTCCGGCCCGGGCAGCGGCATTCCGCCGGGCGTCTACCACTACGACGCCGCGCACCACGCGCTGGTGACGTTGCGGGACGGCGACTGGACGCCCGAACTGGCCGCCGGCCTGGGCGGCGAGCGGTCGGAGTTGACGCTGTTGACGACCGCTTTCTTCTGGAAGAACGCGTTCAAGTACGGCGACGTGACGTACCGGCTGTGCGGCCTGGACATCGGTGTCCTCATCGGACAGATCCTCGCCGTGGCGGCGCGCGACCAGCCCGAGGCGCAGGTGCGCTACCAGTTCGCCGACGACACCCTGGACGGCCTGCTGCGGCTCGATCCGATGCGGGAAAGCGTCTACGCCGCAATCGCTCTCGGCCGCGTCGAGCGGATCTCGGGCGGTTCGCGACCCACCGGAGGCGCGGAGCTCCCGCGGACCGGCTCGGGTTCGGTGGCGGAGCGGGACTGGTCGATCGCGACCTTGCCGCTGCAGGCCCAGGTGCACCAGGCGTCCAGGCGTGCCGCGGAGCGGCCGAAGGCGGGCGCCAAACCGGAGTTGAGCACCTCGGGCGTGCCCGGCGGTGCAACGGTGGAACTGCCCGGCCGACGGGTCGACCCGCTCGACGGGCTGCGGGTCCGGCGTTCCTCGATGGGCTACTTCACCCCGGCCGACCTGGGCCAGGACGCATTGGCGGCGCTGCTTTCAGCGGCGACCGAGGGCTACCGGAACGATCTCGACGGGCCTTCGCCCGCGGTGCGCCACACCGCGCTCTTCTGCGCGGTGAACAGGGTTTCCGGACTGGAGCCCGGCGTCTACCGCTACCGGCCGGAACGGGCCGGACTCGAACTCGTACGCGCCGCACCCGGAATCGGCGGCGAACTCCAGGACGCGTTGCTGATCAAGCTGTTCAACCTGGCCCACGCGAACCTGTGCATCTACCCGGTGGGCGAATACGAAACCGGCTTCCGCGCACACGGCGACCGGTGGTACCGGATGCAGAACATGGAAGCCGGAATCCTGACGCAGCGGCTCTACCTGGCCGCGGCGGCGCTCGGGCTGCGCTGCCACGCCAGCCTCGGCTACCACGTGCCGAAGACCAATCGCCTGCTAGGGATCGACGGAACGGGCCTCACCAGTCTGCTCCAGGTGATGATCGGCTCCGGCCGAGCACCAGGAGATTTCTACGAGGCAGGCTGGCACTAGCACCTCGCCCGCTACTCGTCGGGAGCGGCCAGGGTTCCGGCAAAGTCAGTGAGCGCAATTTCTCGCGAAATTGACCGTCACCCGGGTGAACGTCAATTTCGCGAGAAATTGGCACTACCTGTGCAAACGGAGCGAACTGATCACGGAGTGCAACGAGCGCCGTCACCCGGCGTGGGTGCAATTTCTCGCGAAATTGCACCCATGCCGGGTGACAGTGGACTTTGCCGGGGCCTTGCGGGAGCGGCGGGTGTACCGCCGCTCCCGGGAGGGAGGTCACCTCGCGGTGCCCGACCGGGCGGGTTCCCGTCCCGGCTGCCGCTTCCGCTGCATCATGCCGTTCATGGCGCGGAAGAAGACCCTCGACAGCGACACCGCGACCTTGTTGCTCTGCAAGCCCTGCTTCTGGTACTGCAGCGCCTTCCGCACCGCAGCGAAGCCGTATTCGAGCATCCCGGCCTCGAAGGCCCGGATCGCCTCGGTGGTCGCCGCCTTGCCGTCGCGCACCGAAACGAGTTGGCGGCACAGCAGATCCGCGTCGCGCAACGCGGTGTTGCCGCCCATGCCGCCGACCGGGGACATGCTGTGCACCGCGTCGCCGAGCAGTGTGACGTTGGTGGTCTCCCACGGCTTGACCGGCACCGATGTCTTGTAGGGCACCAGCAACGCGCTCTCCGGGTCGGATTCCGCGATCAGCCTGCGCAGTTGCGGATGCCAGTCGCCGACGAGCCGTTCGATCAGGCCTTTCAGCTCGGGGCCGTCGAGGGCCTCGATGTTGGCCGGGCAAGCGCTGCGGCGGATCACGAAGGCGCTGCCGACGTACGCGTCGTCGCCGCGCGTCTCGGGAAGGCCGTCCATCGCGGCGGTGCGGTCGAAGACCGAGATGGACAGGAAGAACGGCGCCGGCGCCATGATCATGCTTCGCCCGGTGGACAGCGGCGGCTGCAGCCAGGCGCGAACCTCCTCGGTGAGCGGCAGTTTCAGCCCGATGCCGTAGGCATCGGTGTCCACCCGCTCCACGTGCGGCAGGTATTGCTTGCGCACCGGGGAGTTCACCCCGTCCGCGCCGACCAGGACGTCGCTGGTCGCGGTCGTGCCGTCGGCGAAGTGCGCGGTGATCTCGCCGTCCGGGCTGCGTTCGTAGCGCTCGAACTTCTTGTCGTAGTGCAGGACGTTGTCGAGGTCGGTGAGCAGCACCTCGCGCAGGGTCACCCGGTCGATCGCGTGGGAGCGTTCGGTCGGCCCGGAACCGGCGGCGCCGCGGGTGTCCTGGTCCATCATCATCAGTTCCTGCAGATCCTCGGTGAGGAACCGGAAACTGCCCAGGTCCACCGTGCTGCGCACGAACGTCTCCCAGGTTTCCGGCGGCAGGCAGGCGTGCAGCGCCTTCGCCCCGTGCGGGTCGATGTGGATCCGGTAGCCCTCCAGGCGATCCGTCCGGGTGCGATCCCGTTCGTAGACCGCGACATCCACCCCGGCCTTGCGCAATCCCTGTGCCAGGCAGAGGCCGCCGATGCCGCCGCCGATGACGAGAACCCTTAACGATGTTTCCGGCATTTCCTGCTGGCCTCCTGGTTTCCCGGATTTCCCCGGATTGCGTCGAGCGGACGCGGGCGGAGTCGCCGCCGCCACCCGTTTGGTTGCCGACCGGATGCCCCGGCCGGTAAGCTGCGATTGCGCGTGACCGGCTCGGTTCGCGCAATCGGCCGACAGCGATCGCGGTGCAACGTTTTCGACCGGGTATCACGGGTTTTCGGCGGTCCGGTGCGCTTCGCTCCCCAGCTCGATCACGTTCCCCCGCTGACTGTTTCACATTACCTTCGGGCGGTCCAGAATGCAGATGCAAGAGATAACTACCAAAGCCGGATACGACCGATGGGCGAACACGTACGAACGAACGCCGAATCCGGTGGTGTCGCTGGACGCCCGGCACAGCATCGGGCTGCTGGCGCCGAAGCCGGGGGAGCGGATTCTCGACGCGGGCTGCGGAACCGGGCGCAACCTGGGCGCCATGCTGACCGCCGGCGCATCACCGCAGGGCCTCGACTTCTCGGCCGGGATGCTGGCGGTTGCCCGGCGCGCCCATCCGGAAGTCCCGCTGTTCGAGGCCGATCTGCAGGAGGCGCTGCCGTTCGCGGCCGCCGAGTTCGACGCGGTGTTGTGCGCCCTGCTGGGCGAGCACCTGGAGGAACCGGCGCGGGCGGTCGCCGAATTCCACCGGGTGCTCCGGCCGGGTGGGCGGCTGGTGTTCTCCGTCTTCCACCCCGAGATGGCGGCGACCGGGATGTCGGCGCAGTTCGAGGACGCCGGCGAGGTGTACAAAATGGTTGCCCACCCGTACACAGTGGACGACTACGAGGGATGGATCGCGGGCGCCGGTTTCGCCGAGGTGCAGCGGCACGAGTTCGCCGTCGACGAGCGGCTGGCCGAAGAGGTTCCTTGGGCATCTTGGCTGGTGGGGCGGCCGATGCTGCTGGTGCTGACGGCCACCAAGCCGGCCTGAGCGCGCGGCGGCGAGATTTTCCGGCGACGCCAGGGTGAATTGCCGGGTATGGTGATCGGTAACGCAAGTTTTCCTGGGGATGAGCGGGAGGGCTTTGGGCATGGGAGTTTTGACCTGCTGGGGGATTTCACCGGGTGCGCCCGGTGGCGGTGATGTCCGCCGCCTTGAGCCGAAGGTTTTCAGAAGCCCCTGACGCGAACGGCATCGGCGAATCGGCGTGGCCGCGAGATGGCGGCCGCGGTGCCCGGCGATTTCCGTCCAGGTGACGCATTTCGTCGCGGCTTCGCCCGGTCTTCTTCGGCACCACGGCTGGATTCTGCCCGGACGGAGGACTGGGGACCTCGGGACGGCCGCACACCGCGGGCGTGAGCGGTGCTGCGATCACCCGTCCCGGCTTCGAGAACTTCGTCCAACTCTTAGGCGGATGGTTGCTGGGCATGCCGTTACTGGAGATCAACGTGCTCGGGCCGGTTTCGGTCCGGCTGCAGAACTGTTCGATCGTGCCGACTGCCGGAAAGCCGCGGCAGGTGCTCGCCCTGCTGGCCCTGCGGTGCGGGCGTGCGGTTTCCGCGTCGACCCTGATGTCGGAGATCTGGGGCGATGCGGTGCCCCGCAGCGGCTCGACCACGCTGCAGACGTACGTGTTGCAGTTGCGGCGGCGGATCGAGGGCTCGCTGCCGACCGGCTGCAAGCGAACGGCGAAGGACCTGCTCGCCCGCAGCTACAACGGCTACCAGCTCGCGGCGACACCGCGTTCGTTCGACCTCGCCGAGTTCGACCGGCTGGCCGCGAGCGGCAGCGCCGCACTGGAGAATTGCGATGCGGAGAGCGCTTCGAAATACCTGGGCCAGGCGCTGGACCTGTGGCGTGGGCCGGTGCTGGTGGACGTGCCGATGGGCCGGGTCCTAGCGGCGGCCGCGGCCGCCATCGAAGATGCCCGCGCCCGCGTGCTGGAACAGCGGATCGTCGCCGACCTCCACCTGGGCAGGCATGCGGCGCTGATCCCGGAGCTGCGCAAGCTGGTGGCGGCGCACCCGGCCGACGAGAACACCAGCGCACTGCTGATGATCGCCCTTCAGCGGTCGGGCTCGGTGCCCCGGGCGTTGCAGGCGTTCGAGGACCTGCGCCGGGTACTGGCCGACGAACCGTCGGCCTGCCTGCAGCAGCTCCGGCAGGAATTGCTTGAGAATCCAGCGCAAATCAAGGTGTCGACATACTTCCCCGTCGAACGCGGACTCCCACAGACGGTCTGAAGTGATCTGAGTGCTCGTGAGTGATTCTTCCGGTTCTTACCGGAACAACCACTCACGAGCGCTGGAGGCGCCTTTCAGGCTGCTTCCGGGTTCATGACGAGGTGGCCGCTGTCGACTGCCGCACGCAGGCCTTGGGCCTGGCCCATCAGCGCCTCGCGCCTGCGGCGAAGCCTTCCATCCCCGTGGTCAACGCAGCTCCCCTCCACGTTCGTGATCACTACTGGTCACATTGTGGTGTGATCACGAACGCAGAGAGTACAAGAGCCAGGTTCCGGTCCGGACGACATTAGTGAAACGCCTTCCATGAACCGCCCGGACGGCCCAATTCACCAGCGGCGATCCCGTAACCCTGAGACGAATGCCGCCCACTGCCGCCGGGGGAACACCAGCATGGCGCCATCCCGGTCCTTGGTGTCCCGAACTGCGACGATGCCGGGGCCGCCGCCTACCTCAACGCACATCCCACCCTGCCCGTTGCTGCGACTGGAGGTACGCCAGCGTGCGATGGCATCCATTGGTCACCTCACCGAATCGAC